>JBAVWD010000036.1:0-4335 GCA_049697655.1 Anaerolineae bacterium
GCCGGGGACCAGACCAGCGGCCCCGAGCTTCGTGGGTTAACAGCCATGCTCGCAGTCGCTTGGATCTTGGGGACCGAGACGGCAACTGAGCCAAGAAGATCATCAAACACTGGTCCTTTTGGAAGATTGCGCCTCTCTGGTTGGCTTGGAGAGGCCTTTTTTGCGGCACGCCACCGTCCTCCGATGAACGGACGCAGATGATCGCAATCGAAGACGTCTACTACACCTACGATGTGGATCGGCCCCATCCTGTGAGGGCCCTGAACGGCATCAACCTCCGCATCGATCAAGGCGAGTACGTGGCCCTCATCGGCAGTAACGGTTCTGGAAAATCCACCCTCGCCAAGCACTTCAACGCCCTCCTCCTCCCCACCGCAGGACAGGTATTCATCGGGGGTATGAACACCAGAGATCCCCAGTACCTGGCCACCATCCGACACACAGTGGGCATGGTCTTCCAGGTCCCCGACAATCAAATCGTGGCCACAGTGGTCGAATAAGATGTGGCCTTCGGGCCAGAGAACATGGGCCTGCCGCACCAGGAACTGAGAGCGCGAGTAGATGAGGCTTTGGCTGCGGTGGACATGGTAGACTACCGTGCCAGACCTCCCCATATGCTCTCCGCGGGCCAGAAGCAGCGTGTGGCCATAGCCGGGGCCATAGCCATGCGGCCCTCCTGTCTCATTCTCGACGAGGCCACCGCCATGCTGGATCCCCGCGGTCGCCGGGAGGTGCTGGACACCGTACGGCAGCTCCATGCCCAGGGCATCACCATTGTTGCCATCACCCACTTCATGAGCGAGGCCGTGGAAGGTACACGGGTTATCGTCATGGACCAGGGCACCATCGCTATGGACGGAGCTGCCCGGGAGGTGTTCAGCCGGGGGGACGAGCTGCGAGACCTGGGCCTCGACCTTCCTCCAGTAACTCAGCTTGCTGAGTTGATCCATGGCAGACAGCCAGCCTTCCACACGCCGCTGCTGACCGTGCAGGAGTGCGTCGAAGAACTCTGCCGCTTTCCTTCCTCTGCGAGGGTCAGCGCATGACACTCGTGCTAGAGGTAGAGGATCTCCATCATACTTATCTGCCGGGCTCACCCTTTGAGGCGGTATCTCTTCGGGTGGTGAACATGAAGGTGGAGGAAGGAGAGATCGTCGCCATCATCGGGCCGACCGGCTCCGGCAAGTCCACTCTGATCCAGCATTTCAATGGGCTGATAAGACCACAGAAAGGGAGAGTCCTCGTTTTCGGACAGGACCTGAGCGACCACAGTCTGGACATCAAATGGCTGCGCCGCCAGGTGGGTATGATCTTCCAGACCCCTGAGCAGCAACTCTTCGAACAGTACGTCGGGGATGACGTCGCTTTCGGGCCACGCAACTTCGGACTTGGTCGCCCGGAGGTCCGCCAACGCGTCAAGAAGGCCATGGAGACAGTCGGACTTGGCTTTGAGGAGTTCAAGGATCGGATGACTTTCTCCCTCAGCGGCGGCGAGATGCGGAAGGTAGCCATTGCCGGCGTCTTGGCTTTGGAGCCCAGGATTCTGATCTTCGACGAACCGACCTGCGGCCTGGATCCCGCTACGGCCGGCGAGTTCCTGGCCAAGATCCGAGAGCTGCGCGACCAGGGAGAGGTCACCGTCATCCTGGTCTCCCATGACATGGAAAGCGTTGCCCAACTAGCAGACCGCATCTACGTCATCGTGCAAGGGCGAACGGTCCTGGAAGGGACCCCGCGGCAGATCTTCTCCCAATCTGGACTGCTGCGCAGCTACGGCCTTGACGCGCCGCAGGTCACCCAGGTGATGCACGGTCTGCACTATCGGGGTAGAGAAGTCCGGGTCGACCTCCTGACGGTGTCCGAAGCCCAGGAGGAAATAGGCCGACGCTTCGACCTCAGTCAACGGCAGACGGAGACAGGGGCATGACAGAGTATAGCGCTTTCGGCCAGCTGACCATCGGCCAGTACCTGCCCTTCGGCTCCCTGGTGCACCGCCTGGATCCCAGAGCGAAGCTGGTGATGTTCACACTCCTGGTCTGCGCGGTGACCTTCGCCAACTCCTATACCGCTAGCCTTCTTCTATTGGTGGCCCTGCTCGGCGTGGTGCATCTGTCTCGCACGCCTTTGCGGTATGCACTGCAAGGCCTGCGACCGGCTCTGCCCTGGATCGCCATTTTCGCCCTCTTGCAGTTGCTCTTCTACCATAGACAATACGGGCCGGATGTCTGTACCACGATCTGGAGTTGGGGCTTTGTCGACATCACCACTTGCAGCATTAGGCAAATAGGCCTGATGGTCCTTCGACTGCTGGAATTCATGATCCTTATCAGCCTGCTGACCCTGACCACCCGCACAACGGAACTCACCCACGGCCTGGAGAGGCTGCTCAGCCCTCTCAAGCGCGTGAGGTTCCCAGCCCACGAACTGGCCCTGGTCTTCGCCATCTCACTGCGCTTCGCCCCCACCCTGGCCGGCGAATTGGAGAGGATCATGAAAGCCCAGGCCTCCCGAGGGGCCGACTTCGGAGAGCAGGGAAGGCTAGGGTTCATAAGACGAACCCGCAATCTGCTGCCGCTCCTCGTACCACTCTTCCTCAGCGCCCTGCGACGCGCGGAGGACCTGACCCTGGCCATGGAGGCCAGGGGGTACACCGGGGGCAGGGGACGCACCAGCTTCATCCAACTGAAGGCTGTGCCATTCGACCTCCTGGCTCTGGTCCTCGTTTTCTTCTTCTGTGCCATCATGTTGTTTGGGGGCCTCGAGTCCATTGATCGGCAGGTGTTCAACGCAGTCTCTGACTGCGCACGTAACGTTTTCGGCATCGTCAAGAGCTAAGGACCAAGATGTCTTCGAGAAAGGAGTCAACAATGCAGAGCGGAGGAAGGCACAGTACGGTGCGCAAGATTGTCGTGGCGGGCATCCTGGGCGCCATTATCACCCTTCTGGGGTATCTGGGGACAGCCGGTCCAGGGTTCATACCGGTGCCCACACCGGCCCAGCACGCCACCACACTGCACGTGCCAGTGATCATCGGCGCCATACTGGAGGGGCCCATCGTGGGACTGGTGCTGGGGCTCATCTTTGGAATCTTCAGCTGGCTCCAGGCCGGAATTCTGGGCGTAGTGATGTTCCAGGACCCCCTGGTGGCCATCCTGCCCAGACTGTTCATCGGGATTACCGCCTGGGCGGCCTACGCCGCGTTTCGGAGGACGGGCAAATACGCAGCCTTGATACTCGCGGGGAGTCTGCTGGTCATCTGCGGAACCTTCGTGTACTGGGCACTGTCCGTGAACGCGCTTCTGGCAGTAGTCATTGGCATAGTGCTGCTGGCCTTGATCGCAGGGTTCGTTTTTCTGGCCCTTAGGGAGAATCGGGAGTTACAGGCACTTATCCTCTCGGCGGCGGTAGGCACGCTGACCAACACCATCCTGGTGCTCACCATGCTGGTGGTCCGTGGATATCTGCCGCCCGAGGCGGCTCTCGTGGCCGGCCTGACCAATGGCATCCCTGAGGTCATCGTGGCCTGCATCATCGTCGTGGCCGTGGTCGGGGCCTGGAAGGGGATCGAAACCCGTAGGGCAGGATCCACAGTCTGAGTGCGCAGGGTGCCGAGTTACGGGCCCAGCGCCAGCCTGAGGATGATGAATCCAAGCAAGGGAAGGGCGATAATCCCCACCAACTCGAGCCATACGACGAGTTGATCGACTCGGAGTCCACCCTCCCGGCGAAAGCCCGCCCACGTCGGGGTGAAGAAGCAGAGCAGGCTGGCGATCGTGTAGGTAGCGACCTTGGCGTAGTAGTCGGGAGTGATAGCACCTGCACGTCGTGGCAGCTCTATGCCCTCAACGCTCAGCCGAAGTCCCAGCAGTGCCAGCAGCAGGGCCAGGCTCAACTGATAAGCCGAGGCCGCCCTCAGCCCCATGACTGGCGAGGGGCTGGCGAACGAGCGTCTCCATTGCCGGGTGGATACCACTTGCCGCCAAGCCATCATGCTCAACATGTAGAAGGCTACTGCCAGGCTCGCTTCTCGTCCCCAGATGGTTAGCCAGTTGTCCACCATCCACCAGGATCCATAATGGGCGATCATCTTAGGACCGTCAAACAGAACGATGGCGACTGCCGCCACGATGGACAGACCCGGCCACAGTCTTCTACCGTAGGCCTTTCCGGCCTCAGCAGACCTGCCCTGCAAGCCCATCGCCTGGTACACGCCTGCAATAGCCCTCGGCTGCCACACGTAGAAGGCACAAGTCGCCGGGAATACCAGGAGCAGCAGTATCTGAGCATGCCAGTCGTCCCGACTTCCCAGATACCCATCTCTGCTCCCCAGGCTGC
>JBAVWD010000037.1:0-2583 GCA_049697655.1 Anaerolineae bacterium
GCCCTGGATAACCTGGTTTTCGTCGGGCAGCTCTATGGGGTTCCCCGTGATCAGCGCCGGGCGAGGGCGGAGGAGTTGCTGACGGCCTTTGGGCTGCAAGAGAGAAGTGACAGTCCTTTCGCCACCCTCTCCCGCGGCATGAAAAGGGCCCTGACTATCGCCGCTGCTCTGGTACACCGGCCCCAGGTGCTGTTCCTGGACGAGCCCACAGTGGGTCTGGACGTGGTTGCGGCGCGCTCCCTCCGCGCTCTCATCGGGAATCTTCAGCACGAAGGGATGTCCATTTTCCTCACCACTCACTATCTGGAGGAAGCTGACCGATTGTGTGACCGCATTGCCATCCTCGTCAAGGGCAGAATAGTGAGCACTGACACGCCCGCCAATCTGAAAGCGGTGGCCGAGAAAGAGCCGGTGATGGAGGTCTCCTTCAGGATCGAGGGGGGAGTATCCGAGATCGCGGGCGAGTTGTCGCAGCGACTGCCCGGACTCCAGGTAGTGGCGATGTACGGCGATAGCATCCGGATCTACGGGGGCTCTCCCGCCTCGGTGCTGGAGACGGTGCTCCCCTGGGCACAGGAGAAGGGTCTGGCCATAGAAGCGGTGAATAGTATCAAGCCCAGCCTGGAGGATGCGTTCATCAAGATCGCTGGGCTGAGCCCCGCCGTCATGGCCACGGAGAAGGGCGGGAGGAAGTAGGATGTGGGCAGATAACCTGCGCGGCATCTACTACATCGTTCTCAAGGACATGAGGACCTACTACCTGAAGCCGCCGGCGATCAGTTGGGGCATCGTCTTTCCCCTCGCCTGGATCCTGGCCTTCTACCTGAGGAACCCCCAGGACTTTGCACAACTGGTGCCGGGCCTCATCGCCATGACTGTGTTGTTCAGCACCACCGCTGCGGAGGCGGTAGTGATCAACTTCGAAATGAGGCTCGGTTCTCTGGAAAGGCTTCTCCTGGCGCCCCTCAGCCTTTCTGCCGTCCTGCTGGGAAAGGTGCTGGGAGGTGCCCTCTTCGGCCTGATCATGGCCAGCGTGGTGTCGCTGGTGGCCATAGTTGCCCTGGGCCTTTTCCAGGTCAACCTGTTCTATCTCCTGCTCGTGCTGACACTGTCCCTGCTGGTGTTCTCGTCGTTGGGGGCGCTCCTTTGCGTCCTGGTCAAGGAGGTGTTCGAGGCCCAGACTCTGCTCAATCTCCCCCGCTTTCTGATGATCTTCCTCAGTGGAGTAGTCTACCCCATCTCAGCCATGCCTCCGGTGCTGAGAGGCGTGGCCTACCTCCTGCCTCTCACCTACACCGTCGATGGGCTGCGAGGCGCGTTCTCTTCAACCCAGCAAGCGATGAGAATCGTGGATGTCCTGGCGCTGGGGGCGTTCTTCCTCCTTTTCATCTTGCCGGCGACAAGGCTGCTCCGCAGGAGGTTTGCCTAGGCTAGGGGCCGTTCCCGCGCCGCCCCGCGTCGTGCCTGGCCCGAGTCCAACTTGACACAGTTCCATTCTCCTGCTATAGTATATTAGGACTTGCGAATATACTGATAAGGTGAAACGGATATGAGAGAGGAAGGATACAGAATCCAGGCCCGGATGGTGAAGGCGCTCGCTCACCCCACCAGGCTGCAGATGCTGGCTCTCCTCAGGGATGGGGAACGCTGCGCCTGCGAGTTTGGGCCGCTGCTGAAGTTGGGGCAGGCCAATGTGTCTCAGCATCTGGGCATCCTGCGGAAAGCGCAGCTGGTAGATACGCGGCGGGATGGTACGCGGATCATGTATAGCTTGGCAGATGAACGAACGCCCCATGTTCTGGACACGCTGGCCGAGATAGCACGGGATCAGTTCATCGAGGCGGCAGCTGCCCTGCGGACGGTAGCTTAGCGCCAGGGGGCGTTCCCTGCTCACAGGAGGCATCAAACGAGAGGGGACCGATGCCTGTGAACTCGTATGCGGTCTCTGAAGACATTATGTGCCTGTGGATGGGCGAGGAGGTTGTTGACTGATGGGTATCGGTACTGGGTTGGTAAGTCTGCTGCAAGGGGGCTTGGGCAACCTGGCCGCCTACCTGGCCGCACATGTGCTGTTGTGCTTGTTGCCGGCCTTCTTCATCGCTGGTGGACTCGCCGCTCTGGTGCCCAAGGAGGCCGTGACCCGCTTCCTGGGCCGCAGCGCGCCGATCTACGTCGCCTATCCTGTTGCCGCCCTGGCGGGTTCGGTGCTGGCGGTGTGCTCCTGCACCGTGGTGCCGCTTTTTGCCGGCATCTACAGGAGGGGCGGCGGACTGGGTCCGGCCATCACCTTCCTCTTCTTTGCGCCGGCGGCCAACATCTTGGCCATCTCCTACACCGGCGTGGCCCTTGGCATGGACCTGGCCATCGCGCGCATTTTGCTCTCCCTGGTCTTCGGGACCGGAATCGGCATGATCATGGCGCTGATCTACAGCAAAGACGAGGCCGTACGGACCGGGGGAGAGAGCGAGGCTTTCGCTGGCGCGAACAAGGTGCCGGCCAAGATCTGGATCTTCATGTTACTGCTGGTGGCGTTTCTTCTCTTTGGCACCTTCAAGATCGGGCTCTTGACGGCCAGCTATGGCG
>JBAVWD010000038.1:0-8893 GCA_049697655.1 Anaerolineae bacterium
CCGTCCGGTGGGTGTTCTCTCCATGACCGACGTCGTGCGGGAGATGGCGCGATAGCCCGCAGAGCAGTGCACCGCCTGCCTCACACGGACCTCCTACCCCGCAGACTGACCCGCGGCTCTGGTTCGACGGCTCGCCTCTCAGGACAGTCGCCTGCCTCAAGGGTATTTGGCCACGGGGCCGCGGTTGGATGGTGACCATGCTCTAGACGGGCCCGCTCCCCTCGTCCATGGTCACCTGCGCTGTACATACTGGCCCGGCTTTCCGTCCATGCGCCACGAAGATGCTGACGCTGGCGAAGCCGTCCCCGCCCGCGGACTGTGCGCAGCAATCCTCACCCACACAGTCGGTCGCCACACCCCTCAGCCCTGCTTCCGAGAGCCACATCCTAACGTCCTCGCGCTTGAACCCCAACCAGCGATCGTGTTGCTCGATCCTCAGGAACTCGAAGGGGTGCTCGTCCAGATCGGTGATGACGAGCCGGCCACCAGGCTTCAGAATGCGCACCATCTCACCTATAGCCCGAGGCGGAGAGTCCACGTGATGCAGGTACATGTTCGCGAACACGTAGTCAACCGCCTCGTTGTCGACGGGCAAAGACTCCGCGCGCCCGACCCGGTATTCGATGGTGTCGAGATGGGAGAGCTTGCTCCGTAACTCGTTGAGCATGGCTTCCGACTGGTCAACGGCGATCACTCTAAGGCCCTTTCGCACCAGACCCTCGGTGACGAACCCCGAGCCAGCCCCGATGTCGGCGGCCAACTCTCCAGGTCGCACGTCGGCCACACCGATGGCCTTCTCTCTTACGGCTTCCGAGAAGAAGACCTCCCGCATCTCGTCCCACTGTGGGGCGACCTCGTCGAAGTAGTCCTTGCTGCTCACATCCCACCTCCAAGCTCTCTCACCGGCGTTGTGCCGCGACTCTGCCCGTCCGCTGACCACTCATTTTGGGAACAGCCCCGATTCCGTATATCCGAGATGATTCCCGTCTCCGAGTGTCGGCGGGAATCATCCCTTCCACCGATCACTCGGGCCCTCTCTCAGCCTGATGTGCTGGGGTCTCTTCCCTGGCACACGGTCAACAATCCCCCGTGCTTCGAGGTCGAGCTTCACGGCGGTGAAGTACCACGATATGGAGCCCTCGAACTTGCCTTGAAGGTCCCCCTCCACCTCCTGGCGTACCACTTGTAGGGGGACTCCCCCTCTTCCCCTCAGAGAACCCAAGATGGCAGCGCTCATGACGTCGTACTTCTGCCGGCTGATGCTGACTCCTTTCTTGCCCTGAGGATGTGTTGTCAGCATCCTTTCTCCAGGCTCAGCACTTGATCCCCTCGCCATGCTTGCTCGCTCCTGTTCCACAACGGACTCCCTGACCCCGCGTGATGCGACCATTATAGCGGCACCTCAGTCCCGTGTCCACGGGCACGAGTTGGATTCCCAGATTCACTGGAGAACGGAGTCCGCTGAGCTCTCCGAAGCCCTGAGTGCGTGCAGTCATCGGGCAGCCAGCTCCATCAACATCCTTCGGCCGGACTCTCGGCAGCAGATGAGGTCGAACTGCTCGATCTGGGCCCCTGGCCCAACTCCCAGCGGCAGTTGCAGACAACCAGCGGAGTGGCCAGGAGGCCTGCCCAGTGCAGCAAAGTTGACAGATCTACTGGACTATAGTATAGTCGTCTTGCATGGAGATCGACGGATGAAGTTGTCTACAAGGGCCCGGTACGCGGTGCGATCCATGGTGGACCTGGCAATGCACTGCGATCAGCACCCCGTATCCCGCAAAGAAATCGCCGCTCGACAGGATATCTCACCACACTACATGGAGCAGCTCTTCGCCAAGCTGCGAGATGCTGGCCTGATCCAGGCCGTAAGAGGCCCCGGGGGAGGATACCTTCTGTCCAGGGCGGCAGACCAGATCACCATTGGTGAAGTAGTGCGAGCGGTGGAGGAGATCCTCTCCCTCGTCCCGTGTCTGGTGGCCGAATCCTCTCTGTGCTGCGAGCGGGCAGCGAAATGTCCCACCAGGCGCCTGTGGAGTGAGCTTGGGGAAAGAGCCAGCGAGTTCCTGGACTCCAAGACTGTTCAAGACCTATGCAACGAGGCACAGCGGCTCTCTGCGACCGAGTAAGCGCACCGCATCCCTGCGGGTCGCGGCGACGGACTTGGCCACCTACTCAGTCCAACTACCTTACAAGCTAGTTTGCTCGGTTGTTACAGCCGTTCCGCTGCCCACGTCAGCCAGGGTCGCAACCAGGCGGGAGATGGCATCGGGCAGCTCGTGGGAGCTGCCCGAACTGCAAGCAGAGTCTTGTGGAATACGGTGGACTGGCGATTGGTGACTCCTCGGTCCCGGGTGCTCGGAGCAGCCCGACGTTGCCCTTCCGGAACTACCCCTACTGAAGGATTGCCGCTAACGCTGGTGCCGTCCTGGAGGCCGCCCTGGCTAGCCGGTTTCCCAGCCCAACCCACTGACCCGCTCGCACAGTGGCCAATCCCACCAGGAGGACTGCGTAGAGTATGTGCTCATCGATGAGCGGATTATTCTCCGGAGGCAGATGGGCCAGCCACATCATCAGGACCAGCGCAGTACCCGAGTAGCCGGCGATCCGAACGCCAACGCCTGTCAGCAGAGCCAGGCCGATCAGCATCAGCCCCATCATGAACATGAAGTCCATCACGGGGTTTCCCGCCAGAGCCTGGAATATGGGCGCAAAGGGCCCCGCAGTCCCAAAATTGAGGAATCCGAAGGTGGGAGAGCCTCCCTTGATCCACGCCGCGTCCGCCTCGGTTGCGAAGCCGAGACCCAGCAGCTTGTCTAAGAAGCCCCAGAAAAAGAGCCACCCCATCAATATCCTCAGTGTCGCCCAGATGTATTTGGTATTGTTGCCGTTCATTCTATCCTCCTATCGGTGTCAGCAAGCAGTTTGCCATCGAGTCTAGTATCAGTATACCACCATTCTTGAGTATTGTCAAGTGAAGTGCTTTGCTATCTGCGCTGGACAATGAATGCTGCTCCACTCATGAATCCAGATCAGGAGAGGCCATGACCGGTCGCACCACAAACACCATATCTCCGGAGGAACTGGAGTTCTATTCGCGTCAGATAGTCCTGCCCCAGATCGGATACGAAGGGCAGTTGAAGCTGCGCGACTCCAGCGTCTGCGTCGCCGGTATGGGCGGCCTTGGGTCAGCAGCAGCGACACAGCTGGCCGCCATGGGAGTGGGGCAGTTACACCTAGTGGACTATGACGTCGTCGAGCTATCCAATCTCCAGCGACAGCACCTGTATGACGTGAGTTCGGTCGGCTACCCCAAGGTGGAGGTTGCTGCCAAGCGGCTGCGCGAACTGAACCCTCATGTCCAGATTGAGCCGTTGCCTCTAGCCATAGGTGCCCACAACGCCGAGGGACTGGTCAAGGACGTCGACCTGGTGCTCGACGGTCTCGACAGTATGACTCCGCGATACGCTATCAACAGGGCCTGCATGAAGCTGGGCGTACCCTATGTCTTTGGCGCGGCGGTCAGCGTTTATGGCAACACCTCCACCATACTGCCTGGAAAGACCGCGTGCCTCGAATGCTTCTACGGCTCGATAGAGGACGAGGCCCTGCCATCGTGCTCCATCTTGGGCGTCCACCCCTCGGTCATCAGCCTGGTGGCCAGCATCCAGGTCGCTGAGGCGACACGCGTCCTCCTGGCCCAGGAGCCCAGGCTAGCAGGAAGGCTCCTTTACTGCGATATCGAGGCTCTGGAATTCGAGCGGGTCGAACTCTCCAGGATCCCCGACTGTCCTGTCTGCGGCTCGGCGCCTCGGCAACCATCGGTCATGTCGGGGCACAAACTCGTCTCCGAGCTATGTTCCAGAGAGGGGCGAAGGACCTTTGCCATCAGGCCGCGACGCGACCTGGCCCTGGACATGAAGCAGATGCGCGAACTCCTGCGCAAGAACGGCTTTCACGTCACGGTGAGGGCCAGCCTGGGGACTTCATTCGAGTGGAGTTCCACAGGACAGGCAAGCGTGCTAGCCAGTGGCGTGATGATTGTAGAGGGGGCCCGCACCGAAACCGAGGCCTATGACCTGTTCCACACCCTTGTCGTGGAAGGTCTCAACATCGCGCTCCCGGACGAGGACAGACTGCAGGAACCCAGCCAGAGCCAAGACGATGGACCTAGCTAGGTACGTCTCCCGGAAGTCTGAGAGGGGGCCGCTTGCCGAGGCTAACCATTGGCGGAGTCGTTGAGACGCGGCGACGCAGACTCGTCGCCGTCAGGCCATCTTCTCCCCACATTCCGGGCAGAATTTGGCCCCAGGGGTTACCTTGGCACCGCATCCGGCGCACAAGTTGGCATCCTTGAGCTTGGCCCCGCACTCAGGGCAGAACTTGGCATTGCTTTCCAGGGGAGCCTCACATTCGGGGCAACTGGCGCGGATAGTCTCTCGCCAGTACTCCTTGGCGAGTTTCTTGTCCTCCTCGGCCATCGCAGCGTGGGCCCACGCTTCCTCGACCGAGCGACTTGCCTGGGCAGCCGACATCTCCACACCCAGGTCGGGCGCACACTCCTTGCACAATCCGCGCTTGGTGTTCCAGCAACTCTCGCGGCATACCCATGCCGAACAGCGGGGGCACTGAGCAAGCTTGGGCTTCGCGTGCGCCACAGCTTCCTTGAACGCCTTGTCGTGGGCTGTCTCCCACGACGCGGACCGCACCGATTCCCCGACGTCCGCGGCCCTGCCGAATATGCCCCCCAGTAGACCACCGGCCGCCTCCAGCGCCTCAGACGCGGTACCCACAACCGAGGTCTTGAACGGTGTCCTGATTCCTCCGCCGCAGCGACCGCACTTGAACTCGAACTGGAAGCCTCGCTCCGTGCTCAGGTCCTCATAGTCAGAGAAAACCTCGATCTCGTTTGCCATGTATCTCACGCCTCCTATCCCAGGGCCGCATGCAGGGAAATGACCTGCTGGCCACCCCACCGTGTCTTGTCACCTCGCGGTGGCAGTCCCGGAGCATTCTTTCCAATCATATTCTACCGCCAATGTGGGCGCAACTCAAGACCCCACACTCCCCTCTCCTCTAGCTGCCTTGCTCGAACACAGCTCCACACCCCTTCTACGCACAGTTGGCTCCGTGTGGGAGCGCGCACCGCAAGCTACGAAGGTGAACACCCAAGCGTCGCCCACGCAGGATACGACTTAGGCCGGTAGGCCGCGCCGTAGACCAAGTCGTCGGCCTTGGTGAGAAAGCGCCTGGACCAGGGAACTCGGGTGGCCACCTCAGCCACGAGGCGATGGAAGGGAGTGTCAGGTTTGCTCCACGGACACACAACCTGGCAGATGCCACAGGCGGCCCCCTGACTCCCCCAGTAGAGAAGACAGCGCTCCGCGTCTATCTTCCACTTCATGACCCCTCTCACTTCCACCTTCCCGCCGGAAGGGATAGCCCGCGGAGGGCAGTTGTCGGCGCATTTACGGCATTTCTCACAATAGTCCTGCACGCCCAAGTCTACCGGCTTGTCTACCTCAAGCGGAAGATCCGTGGTAACGCACACCAGTCGGAGATTGGCACCCAGTTCCTTGGTCACCAGGTACCCGCAGCGAGCCAGTTCTCCCATACCGGCGTCAACGGCCACCGGGACCATCATCACCCCGTAGTTCCGCAGATGATGGGCACGAGCCGGATATCCCAGTCCCCGGATGTACCGGGCCAGTTCCACTGCCACCAGAGCGCTTTGGGCGTAAACCCGCCCGGTCTCAAAATCGTTGAGAAGCGAGGGCCCCGTCCTGACCAGGCCAAGATCTTGAGGGAAACCCATGCTGATGGCATACCGGTGGTCGATCTCTATCGGGTCGCCATATCTGAGGCCACTGTACCCTTCGGGTACGCCGGTGAAGAGGGGAGGATTGGCTCGATAGTCGTCAAAGAAAGGTCGAGCCCCTCGATGGCTGTATACCCAGGCCGGATTGAGGTGTGTTATGCGCACCAGGCTTGCTCCCAGACTCCGGGCAACGCACTTGATCCTACGCGACATCGCCCCCGGATCAGCACTTACCTGATATGAGTTGAACGGTCCGTCCACCGAATCAGGCTGGCCGAGAGCCGCTACCGCGCCAAACGTGGCATCGTAGAAGGCTTCGTTCAGAGGGTCTGCGGGCACTTCGGGAGGACTATCGATCTTATCCTGGATGAACCTTGTCAGTCGCCGATCGATCTCCACCAGCTCAGGATGAAGCTCGTGGTACTCCCTTTCCGCGACGCTCCCTGGGCTCAGAGCCTCTCGAGCGAAGACGGTATCCCTTTCGTCAAACCGCTGCAAGGTGCCGATAACCTCGTAAGTGGGCCTTTCTACTTCGTGGGCCATCCTCACCTCCGGTTCGGAATATAGGCTGGCCATGCCAGGATGTCAACCCCGGACAGTTGTGGTATAATGCGCCATCCACTGTTTCGTAGAGCTGGGTTGGGCGCACTCGTATCGCGGGGCAAAGGAGACATCGACTGCTGGGCTCAGGCCCATCCCGCTCAGGCAAGGAGAAGAACGTGTATCAGAAGAGCGGACTGGACCAGGGACTGCGCATACTGACCTCCACCATGCCCCACACCCGTTCGGTGAGCGTCGGCTTCTTCATCGGCGCGGGATCCCGATACGAAACCAAGCAGGAGAACGGCATCACCCACTTCATCGAACACATGCTATTCAAGGGCACCACCAAGAGAGCGACTGCGAAAGACATCGCCGTCGCCATCGAGGGCGTGGGAGGCCTCTTCAACGCCAGCACAGGCAGAGAACTGACCACCTATTGGACCAAGGTGGGGCAAGATCACTTCTCAATCGCTTTGGATGTCCTTGCAGACATGCTCCTCAACTCCAAGCTGGAGGCAGAGGAATTGGAGAAGGAGCGCGGGGTGATCATAGAGGAAATCAATATGACCCTCGATCATCCATCTGATTGGGTTCATCTCCTGGCCACAGACTTGATATGGCCCGACCACCCCCTTGGTCGAGACCAGGCTGGCACCAAGGAGAGCGTCACCGAAATCACAAGACCGATGGTGCAGTCGTACATCCATGAACACTACCAGCCCGGCAACACCGTGCTGGCCATTGCCGGAAACGTGGAGCACCACCGAGCCGTCGAGGAGGCGACAGCGCAGCTGGGCGCCTGGCAGCGAAGGCCCAATAACTCCTATGTTCCCATGAACCAGGAGCAAGAAGAAGCCAGGGTCAGGCTGGAGCACATGACCACCCAGCAAGCTCACCTGGCGTTGGTGCTCCCGGGCCTGTCTCGCTTCGATGACGACAAGTACCATCTCAGTCTGCTCAACACTATACTCGGGCAGGGGATGAGCTCTCGTTTGTTTCTTGAGGTGCGCGAGAAGCGCGGACTGGCCTATTCCGTGTACTCATACGTCTCCCCTTACCTTGACACTGGCCTGATGGGCGTGTACGCCGGCGTCGATGCGGACCAGATCGAGCAGGCCCTTGCGGCCATCCTGGAGGAACTTGACAAGGTCAGACAAGAACCTGTGTCCGACGACGAACTGGGAAAGGCAAAGGAGTTCACCAAGGGACACCTGCAACTTCAGATGGAGGACTCCATCGCGGTGGCCTCCTGGATCGGCCGACAGGAGTGTCTGGAGGAGAGAGTTTTGTCGGTGGAGGAGGTCCTCGATGAGGTGGATGCCGTAACCACCACAGACATTCAGCGCGTCGCCCAGAGGCTGCTCAAACAGGAGAAGTTGAACCTGGCCGTCGTCGGCCCGTACGACAAGAGTCGGGAGGAACACTTCGGGTCCTTGCTTACGCTCTGACGCCACAGAAAGGCTCCGCGTGCTGCGCCCAATTGTGCCTCCCTTCCTTCCCACCTGGACGCGAACGATGCGCCTTCTGCTTAATGCGAGCGCACGAGGCAGGTGTGAGAACGTTTGACAAGAGGAGATGCCCCACCCCATCCTCGACCAACCCGAAATCCTTCGTCTCCTGTTCCATCCACGCCCTGACTACCCTCTGGCAGGCGGGGCGCCCGGAGCACAGTCCCTCTCCGTGGAGGTGGAGCCTGGCATCTCCATCGGCGCTCGGCTGTACGCCGCCCCCAGCGACGCACCGGCCATCCTCTACTGGCACGGCAACGGTGAGATTGCGGCCGACTACGACGCCATCGCGCCGCTATACACCCGCATGGGAATCACGCTCCTCGTCGCCGACTACCGGGGCTATGGCATGAGCACTGGCACGCCCAGTTGCAGCAATCTCCTCTCCGACGCCGTGGCGGTCTTTCGTGCCGCAGATGGCATCTTCGACCACCACGGCCTGACCCCTTCGCTCCTCTACGTTATGGGACGCTCCATGGGAAGCGCTGCAGCCATCGAAGTAGCCGCCCAGGCCAGCGCAGAGCTCGCAGGGCTGATCGTCGAGAGCGGCTTCGCGGATACCTTCGCCCTCCTGTCCCGCCTCGGATGGAGAGTAGAAGGGACTACGGAGCAGCAGGATGGATTCGGCAATGGAGACAAGATCGCCGAAGTGACTGTCCCCACCCTGATTATTCACGGAGAGGACGATGTGCTCATCCCAGCACAAGACGGCGAGGAGCTGTTCCAGCGCTCTGGCGCCGAGGACAAGAGGCTGCTTCGCATCCCCGAGGCAGGTCACAACGACCTGATGCTCGTCGGACGGACCCTGTACTTCGACGCCATCCAGACATTTGTATGGGGCGACCGGGGAGGTAGATGTCGATGACTCCTGCCGACGGGAAGCACTCTGCGGAACGCATCATCGTCGGTGTGGCGGGTGGCACCGGGTCGGGGAAGACCACAGTCTCTCAGGCCATTCTGGATAGAGTTGGCCGCGACCAGATCGCCTATCTTCAGCACGACTCCTACTACCGGGATCGAAGTTCTG
>JBAVWD010000039.1:0-1648 GCA_049697655.1 Anaerolineae bacterium
CAGATCGTTGGGATCAATCTCCACCTCAGCGGCATCCTCAATCTCCGGCAACACCTCCACCAACGCAAAAGACGTGTGCCGGCGGTGCGCCGAGTCAAAAGGCGATAGCCTCACCAGTCGGTGCACGCCACGTTCCGCCCTAAGATAGCCATAGGCGTAGCGCCCGACAATCTCCACGGTTACGCTCTTGAAGCCAGCCTCCTCACCGAGGGAGCTGTCTATGACTCGGGCCTTATACCCGCGGTTACCAGCCCACATCAGATACATCCGAAGCAGCCTCTCCGCCCATTCCTGGGAGTCGGTGCCCCCGGCACCCGCGTGGATGGCGAGCAGCGCCCCGTTGTCATCATACTTGCCGTTGAAGATCAGGAGAAACTCGGATCGACCCAGATCTTCCTTGACTCGCTGGACGTCGGGTTGTATCTCCGCCAGGAAGTACTGGTCGCCCTCTTCAGCGGCCATATCCACGAGTTCACGCAGTTCGGTGGCTCGCCGAGAGAGTCCATTCCACTCTGCGATTTCCTCTTGCAGCAAGGATAGTCTCCGCGCGGCTTCCTGAGCCTCCTTCTGATCCGACCACAGATCTGGCTGCATCAGCTGCTTTTCAAGTTGACGGATCTTCTCTTCCTTGCCAGCGACGTCAAAGTCCCTCCTTTATCTTCTCGATGCGACGCTCTAGATCGTGCAGCTCATCCGCAGTGTTCTCCACGCATTCACCCCCACCATCAACAGCCTTCTACGTCTGCTGTGATAAGTCGTCGAATAGCCCTGCTACAAACCGCTCGGGATCGAACTCGGCCGCGTCGTCCAGGTCTTCCCCAGTCCCGACATATCGTATGGGGATGCCCAGTTCACGGGCGATAGCGAAGACAATGCCTCCCTTGGCGGTTCCGTCGAGCTTGGCCAGAAACACTCCGTTCACGTCAATGGCGTCCTTGAAGTACCTCGCCTGGGAGAGGGCATTCTGCCCTGTCGTGGCGTCTAGCACCAGGAGCGTCTCCTGTGGCGCCCCTGCCATCTGCTTGTTGATCACCCGGTGTATCTTCCTCAGTTCCTGCATGAGGTTGTATTGCGTGTGCAGTCGTCCTGCGGTGTCCACGATGAGTGTGTTTGCCCCGCGAGCCAAACTGGCCTGCATCGCGTCGTACACTACGGCCCCTGGGTCCGACCCCGGTTGATGCGCCACAACGTCCGTGCCCAGCCTTGATGCCCACACCTTGAGTTGGTCTGCCGCCGCGGCACGGAACGTGTCTCCTGCTGCCAGCAGCACTTTGCGGCCTTGTCGCTGATGATACCTGGTCAGCTTGGCGATGCTCGTCGTCTTGCCCGATCCGTTGACCCCTACGACCAGGATCACCCACAACCCATCACCAGTGTGATCCGCACCTGGCGGGGTGCGCAGGATCTCTAGCAGCCTTCGCCGCAACGTCTCTTCGACTTGACCGGGTGTCCGCAACCTCTCAGCTCCCGCCTGGTCGCGCACGTCCTGAACGATTTCAACGGTAGTAGCCACGCCCACGTCCGCCTGAATGAGCAATTCCTCCAGTTCTTCCCAAACGCGGCCATCGAACTCCTCGTGAGAGAAAAGCTTTCCAATCCTCCCGAAGAAGGAGCGCCGCGTGCGCGTTAGGCTTTGCTCGATGTTCTT
>JBAVWD010000040.1:0-3461 GCA_049697655.1 Anaerolineae bacterium
CCATAGACAGCATCTTCAGCATGTCTTCGCGCAATGCGGTCATCACTTCCACGCCGAGGTCAACCGACACAGGCACTCCGGACCGATGCGCCTCTTCCATGGCGCTCAGAGCAGCATCTCTCTGCGAACCATCCACGAAGGCGTAGCCCGAGACATGCAGGACCTTGGCCTCCTGGACAAGCTGCTCGCCCTTGGGCTCGAGCACGGTTCTCGTGTTCGCCCCACGGCAACTGAAGAAAGTACGTTCGCCGTCGGGCGTGACGGCAGCGAAGATCAGTCCGGTCCTGAACTCCGCGTCTCGCTGCACTAGGGAGAGGTCTACGCCTGCCTGCCGCAGGTCGGATAGAGCAAAGTCCGCCAGGATATCCTCCCCCACCCTGGCGATGATGCTCACGTCCAGCCCGAACTTGCTGAGGACTATGGCGGTGTTCGCAGCGGAGCCGCCGGCCCGGACATCCACTCCCTCAGCCAGGCTATCACCCCCCGGAGGTGGATAGTTTGGCACCCGAGCGATGATGTCGACGTTGATATCGCCAAAAGTCACTACGTCAGGCATGGACATTCATCCCCTGGGGTGTCAAGATGAAGAGTCGACGCTGGCCAAGACAACTAGACGCTACGGGCGGACAATGTTGTGGACCATTGTCCACGTCCTTCTCCGCATTCGGGGCAGTCTTAGCGCGACTCCTTGACGGTAGCCATCAGTTTCGCCACACGGGTCTTGTCGACAGGGTTCGCAGTGATCCCGCCCTCTTTGAGACTCGTTCCGACAATCACTCCATCCGCCAAGGAGAGCAGCTCGGCGACGTTTCCTTCCTGCACCCCACTCGCCACCAGCACCGGGACGTCAGGAACCGCCTCCCTTATTCTGGCGAGATCCTCGATGTTCGCTGGCTCGCCCGTTCCGGAACCGGTGACGATGATGGCATCCGCCAGCCCGCGATAGGCAGTATCCCTCGCCACCTGCTCGATAGGCTGATCGCCCAGCGGTGCAGCATGCTTGACCATCACATCGGCAAGGACCTTGACGTCGGCGCCCAGTTCCCTTCGGTATCGCATAGTACCCTGAGCGTTGCCTTCCACAATGCCTTGATCTGTGACCATGGCACCGACATGCACATTCACTCGAATGAAGTTGGCGCCGATAACCGATGCGATGGCCATGGCGGACCTGCTGTCATTCCTCAGCACATTGACCCCCACAGGGATGCGCACAGCGTCTCTGATGGCCTCCAATGCCAGCGTCATGGCAGCGACGGTGTGGGCCTCCACCCGGCCCTTGCAGAAAGGAGCATCGCCGAAGTTCTCGACAATCAGCCCATCTATCCCGCCGCCCTCCAGAGCCTTGGCATCGGCGACGGCCCTCTCCAAGACTTCGCACATTCCCGCGTTCCACCGTGGCGACCCAGGGAGTGGGAGCAGGTGAACCATGCCAATCACGTATTTGGGTGTGCCGAACAGCAACTTCAGCTCTTCCTTCGCATCCACACTCCCTTGGTTGGGCATTCCTCGGCCTCCAGAGCAAGAATTCGAGAGAAGGGAACTGCGCGCACTTGCGAAAATGCCAGGCCGGTTTGAATGAGCGCAAGCTGCACCCGGGTGCCTAGCGTCTGTCAGCGATCGATTCTCAAGATGTGGCGTGCCTCGTCCGGTGTTGCAGGTTCGCAGTCCAGCACACGGATCAACTCCACAGCCCTTTCCACCAACTGAGCATTGCTCTTAGCCAAGATCCCATCTCGAAGATAGACGTTGTCCTCAAACCCTACACGGACATTGCCCCCCAGTAGGATCCCGAGCGCGGCCATCTCTCTCTGAGCGCGGCCGACTCCCAACACCGACCACCGCGCGTTTGAAGGAAGTTTGCTCTTCATGAACAGGAGATTCTCTGGCGTGGCCTCCATTCCCCACCGCACGCCCATACACAATTGGAGGTAGGGTGGGGCGTCAATGAGACCCTCCTCAATCAGGCTCAGTGCCTGGTAAATGTGCCCGACATCGAAAACCTCGAGTTCAGGTTTGACCCCGTAGTCGCGCATTCTCTGTGCAGCGATGCTGGCCCAGTCTGGTGGATTCACAAACGCCGCATCTGGGAAGTTGACCGAGCCCACATCGAGCGAACAGATGTCTGGTCGCAGAGCAACGGGCTGCAGACGCCTATCGATGATATCGGGTCCGCTCAGATGCAGACCACTGGTCGTGAGATTGATGAGCATGTCGCACTGATCACGGACGCGATCCACCACCTCTCGGAACAACTCGATCTTGAAATCCGGCTTGCCCGTCTCGGGGTCGCGAACATGAATGTGCGCAATCGCAGCGCCGGCCTGGCAGCAATCGATTGCGGATTTCGCGATCTCCTCAGGCGTATAGGGAACGGCAGGATTCATGGCCTTCGTGGGCCTTGAACCCGTTACTGCGGCGGTGACGATTACCTTGTCCATGATCTGAAGCCAATCCCCAAACCGCCATGTGTCCCTGGCTGGGGGAGTATCGGCGTTGGCCTCCTGCCCGGGTAGCCGCTGTGGAGTTGAGAACCTTCGGCAGAAGTGACAGACGCTTGGTCCGGTGCTCGGCCCCGTCCGGGCGTGGTGGTCCCCAAGATTGCAGTCATGCGCTCCGCCCCACCTGCGGCACAACGATTGTAGCGTCTCCACTCCCAAAGAGCCAATGGCACCGTACCCTCCCAGGTGTCCCACACCGCGGGAGGGTAGAGAGGCCCGCAAGCAGGAGAGCGGGTCAGCATCCTGCGGACGGTGGCGGCTGGGGCCTGCTGACTCGGCACCATCCCCCACGATGCTTGGTGGGTGCCCAGGAGGCATGCTATAATCCCCCAGTCTCTCTAGCGCGAGAAACAGCACGACAAAACTGGTCAGTCCTGCCCTGCAACGTACCGAGATTCTGGCACCATGAGCAGATTCATGCGAGCCCCGAGGTTTGACTGGGGCTATCTCATCGTATTGGGCCTCACCCTGCCCGTGCTTTGGCCGCTGGTGGGGCCTGCCTATCTGAGCTCCCACGACGGGCTCCATCACCTGTTCCGGCTACTCGACCTGGACTGGTGCCTCCGAGGAGGGGTTCTTTATCCCCGTTGGCTCCCGCACCTGGGCTTCGGCTACGGCTATCCCGTTCTCAACTATTACGCACCCCTGAGCTACTACGCGGCGGAGGCCCTTCACGTCTTGGGAGCCGGCTTCGTGGACTCCATCAAGCTGACCTACGCGCTGGGCTTTCTTGGCTCCGGGTTGACCATGTACCTCTTCGCCAGAGAACACCTGGGCCGGTTGCCAGGCATCTTGGCCGGACTGGTTTATGTCTACTTGCCCTATCACCTGGCCGACGCCTACGTCCGCGGCGCTCTGGCCGAGTTCCTCACCTTTCCTTTCTTCCCTCTCATCCTGTGGTGCTTCCACAGGCTGATCTCCAGCAGAAGCCGGCCCTATGTCGCCTGGAGTGCCCTATCG
>JBAVWD010000041.1:0-4966 GCA_049697655.1 Anaerolineae bacterium
AGAGCTTCTGACTGGTGGGGAGGTCATAGGCATCGCGTCCAGGGATGCCGGCCTCTTCCATGCAGCGCGATACTTGCTCCAGTTTCATCTTCTATTGCCTCCTGTCTTTCCAGGCCATGATCAGTGCCCTGTCTCGAGGTAGCGACCTGACGCCTTGCGTGAGGTGGTCCACTACTCAGTGACCGAGAGCAGCATCAGTGGCGGGAGCGCACACAGCCCCGGTGAGTTACTCCTTTGCGTTGCCGCTCTGGAGTTCCTCTGTTGACTTCTCGCCGGGTTCTACATCGTCCGTTGCCGCCAGCACCGCTCTGGCGTTGGCCACTGCACTCTGGTATGCTCCGTCGGCTACGGGTCCGTCGCGACCTGATGTCCTCCGCGCCTTCTGGTCGACCACCAGGCGCAACTGGCTATGAGCATACAGCACGTCTTTGGCCTCGGGGTAGATCATCATCAGCAGGCGATTCCACAGGCGTTTCAGCAGTTCATATGCATCCTGATAGGTGCTGCGTTCCGGCAAGATAGCGGCCAGGTCGTCGATGAGGTCATCATCGATGAGGGACGTGAGGAACTCCGTGAGGCCGTGGTCCGCTGTCCGTTCGCCTAGCTTCAAAGCTGCACTGCGACGTTGCCTGAGTGGAAGATCCGCCAGCTGCTGGACCGCTTCCACCTCCGCCGGGCCGCACATCTGGGCGACCCGTTTCAGGAACTCTTCCCGCTTCATCTGGCGCGCTTACGAGGCCTGCTCCTGCGTTGCCGCATCACGATGCGCGAGGGATGTGCTCACGCGTGGCTAGCTCAACCCGGGAGGGAAGCGGCCACGCCGAGCGACGTCGCCCTTCTACGCAGCCGACGGGTCCTCTTCGAGGATCCCGAAGACGTTCCCCTCTGAGTCCAGGCAGTAGGAGTGGTAGCCAATGCCAGGTATGGTCTGTCTGGGCGAGACTACCTGGCCGCCCGCTTTCTCTACCCGCTTGCTGAATTCGTCAAGGGAGGGGACGCTGATCGTGTTAACGGTGGTCCAATCTTTTTCGCGGGCCATGATCGCTCCGCGTATGCCGGGCTCGTCCTTTCCCCCCGTCTCGCACAGCCAGTAGTCCATGGGTCCCCACTTGCTGATCTTCCAGCCCAGGGCCTCTGTGTAGAACTTGACCGCCCGGTCTGGATCGTCGGCGTTGATCTCGAAGTGAATCACTCTCGGCATGTATTCCTCCCCTCTCGTGGTGGTGGATGGATGCAGGCACGTCGCGAAGAGCGGCCGGTATTCCGGACACGGGACCGGCTCATCGTCGTCCCACATTCGATGATCGTGCCGTCTGTGGCGTATTTCTTGATGCCCATGGCAGTTCTGATGACAAATGGCCAGCGACGGCAGTGGTACCATTCTACCACTCCTTCCAGACAGTTCCAAGAAGACGTGTTTACGGGCCAGCACCGAGAGTTGCCTGACTTCCATCTGGCGGGAGCTGGGAGGAGGCAACGAGGGCGGAGTGGGCTTGCGCTCCACTGTAGTGGCGCCCATGCGCGGCTTCTTCCTGCCGGGCCGAGTGTTTCTCCAGCTGTATTCCCGCTGAGGCGCCCCTCCCAGGAGTCACTCTGCCCGCTTCAGCTCGATGCGGGGGTTGCTGATTGCGAAGACCGACCTCTCCGGCGTTGCGCTCTTCTGGCAGCCTGTGATATAATGATGCAGTCACTTCGGCCTCCGCCATGGGCGCGCTGCTGGGTGTTCACTACCGTGCAGGATGCGATGAAGGAGCCAACCACCATAGCCGCCCACTCCAGTCACGCCACCAGCGTGCTCTTCTCCCTCGACAGCCGCATCCTGATCTCCGCAGGAATGGACAAAACGGCGAGGCTGTGGTCTGTCCCCTCGTGGCAGTCTCTAGGGGTCTTCCAAGGGCATGAGAACAGTGTCAACGCGCTCTCCTTCTCTGCCGATGGCGCGGTGTTGGCTTCCGCCTCCTACGACAGCACGGTGAGGCTGTGGTCACTGGAGTCGCGCGAGGCGATAGCGATTCTCAGGCATCACCGGAAGAACGTCACGTCCGTGACCTTTGCCCCTGACGGCAAGTGGCTGGCCATAGCCGCGGCGGATGGGAAGGTCGACGTGGGGACCCGACGTAGAGATCGTTGTGGAGGCTGAGCTTGGATCCACAGGAGTATTACCGGGAGCAGAGTCGTATCACCGAGCCCGGCGAGTATTCGGCCCTTCTAGACGACCTGCCGAGCGACGTGGAAGGGCTTTGTCGAGCCGTGCAGGGCCTGATTATCCACCATCTCGATGGAGTCCGGCTCTTCGGGTACACAGTGCCCCAAGAGAGACTGTCGGAGTTGGACACCTGCTCGGTGGTGGAGATGCTAGAGTGGATCTGCGATCTGGACGGCGGCCCCCTCACGCAGGAACGACCGCCCGAGACGCGACTGGCGGGCTGCTGCCGGGATTTTGCCACCTTGTTCTGTTCCATGGCTCGCCACAAGGGCATACCAGCCCGCGTCCGCAGTGGATACGCCCGTTACTTCCATCCGGGGTTCAGCTACGACCATATGCTGGTGGAGTGTTGGGACGCTGGTCAGGAGCGCTGGTTGCTGGTAGATCCCGAGATGAGCCCGCGCCATGTCGAGGTGTACAACGTGTCCTTTGACCCGCACGACGTCCCCCGCGGGGAGTTCATTGTCGGAGGACGTGCCTGGATCATGTGCCGGGGCGGTGAGGCGGACGCGGAGGACTTTGGACTCGCTCCCGAGTCGGAGCGGAAGGGCTGGTGGCATCTCCGAGACAGGCTGGTTCGTGACCTGGCCGCCCAGAACAGGAGCGAACTGCTCTTGTGGGACGCCTGGGGCCTGATGGAGAGGGAACCGACCGAGGACGAACTAGACTTGCTGGATGACGTGGCCTGGCTCACGGAGGCAGGGGATTCCGCTTTCGAGTACGTGCGTGGCATCTATGAGGGTGAGGCTGGTCTGAGAGTGCCGCCTGTAGTGAACAGGCACAGCCCGGCAGTGGGGCTGCACCGAGTGGCTCTTGACGAGCACAGCAGTGCGGCGATATCCTTGTCCACAGAGGCAAGGCGGTAATCTGGCTGGCAGCCTGCCCAACCACGATTGACCATTGGCCTCCAGGGCAAGCTCTGCCCCAGGAGAGAGAATTTGAGGTCAGCAATTCGGGTGATGGTAGGGTGACTGGAGATAGCATGGTGAGGGAGGGGAAAACGATCGCGATGGAGGATCGGACGATGATACTGCTGGAAGGCAACATCGGTGCCGGAAAGAGCACTTTGGGAAGAACCCTCAAGGCATCGGGGCTCTTCGACTTCATCGAGGAGCCGGTGGAGGCCTGGCAAGAGGGGTTTGCGGCGAATCTGCTTGACGCCTTCTATAGTGATATGAAGCGCTGGGCGTTCACCTTCCAGATCACGGCTTTCATCACCCGAGCCAAGACCTGGAAAGAGGTCCTGGCTCGCACCAACCACAGCCGCGTGGTTCTCGAGCGTTCCATCTTCACCGACCGCTATGTGTTTGCCACCAACAGCCATCGGCTGGGGGGTATGACCGACGCGGAGTGGCAGGTGTACTGTGGCCTATGGGAGTTCCTGGTTTCCAATTACTGCGTGGAGCCAGACTGCATCCTGTACTACCGTACACCGGCAGAAGTATGTGTGGAGCGCATGAAGTCCCGCGGCAGGAGCGAAGAGGCCGGGGTGAGCCTGGAGTACCTGCAGCAACTCGAGTCCCTGCACGATCAATGGCTACTCGAGCATCCTCGTGCGGTCACTCTAGATGGCACCCGGGTGTGGAGAGCCGAAGAGGTTTGGGACCTCATGGCGCCCTACATGACGGAAGGACAGCGGGTTTGATACTCTAGATACGGCGTGGGCTTGCCTGCGGCGCCAAGTTGTAATTCTTGGGCTGTTGGAGTACAATCTGCGTGGTTCCTGGGAGGGCCCTGTGCGCCTCCCGGACGGTGCGACTGACCATTGTTTCTCGAGATCTCAATCGGGCTCGCATGTCGCAGGAGAACTCTGTCAGGAGGGGGGTGATACATCGATTGGAGAAGTGCGCACAAGTCTGACATCTACAGACGATTGCTTATACGCTACCCCATGAAAGGGAGGAAAAGATGAAGAAGTGGATGTTGCTTACGATCAGTATTCTCATGGTTCTGTCGACGGTAGTGGCGGGCTGTGGCGCCCCTCCGGCGACGCCACCTGCCGAGGAGTGCGCGCTGAAGGTCGGCATGGTGTCGGACATCGGTGGAGTCGACGACGCCAGCTTCAACCAGAACACCTGGGAAGGCCTGGTCATGGCGGAGGATGAATTGGGAGTTTGCGCTGAGTTCATCGAGAGCCAGGCTCAGGCGGACTACGAGAAGAACATCACCGAGTTTGCCGAGCAGGACTACGACCTGATCATCACCGTGGGTTACCTGTTGGGCGACGCCACGGCGAAGATGGCGGCGCAGTATACCGATGTCAAGTTCGGCATAGTCGACTACGCCTACGACCCCGGCATCCCCAACGTGGTGGGCATCGTCTTCGCCACGGACGGGGCAGCCTTCATGACTGGCTACCTGGGGTCATACTGGGCTGATACTCAGGATCCAGAGGACCCACAGCTTGGCTACGTAGCCGGCATGCAGATCCCAACCGTGGAGATCTTCGTTGCTGGACACGAGGCTGCGGTGGCGTACTACAATGAGCAGCACGACGCTAACGTCCAGATCAAGGGCACCTATGTGGGTGACTTCGAGGCCCCCGACGAGGGCAAGATCCAGGGCGAGTCGCTGATTGACGAGGGTGCGGATGTCATCTACGGCATCGGCGGCAAGACTGGTAACGGCGGCATCACCGCGGCCAAAGAGCGCGGTCTATGGGCCGTCGGCGTGGACGTGGACCAGTACAACACGCTGCCCAACGAGAAGGACATCCTCATCACGTCTACTATCAAGCGACTGGACAACGCGGTGTTCGGC
>JBAVWD010000042.1:0-1514 GCA_049697655.1 Anaerolineae bacterium
CTGTACGCCTCTTCTGAGCCCATGGCAGCGAAGATGTCCAGCCCTTTGGGCAGCATGCGGGGGTCGTCCAGGGTGCCCACGCTGCGGAACATCAACTCCTGGAAGATGTAGGCATCGATGACGAAGCGCTGGCCCATGAAGCGGAAGCCCTGGGTGGCCTCGTCGCGATCCTCCCAGATGTAGACCCACATGGAGTTGATCTGCGGTGGCGGCAACTCCCTGGCGGCCGCGACGAATTGGGTCAGTTTGTCCTCGCCCAAGAAGATGGTGGGGTCGTTGCTCAGGGAGCCATACACCTCTTCGATCAGGGGGTGGTAGTCGTAGATGTCCAGGTCGTCACTGATCCCCACCATGAAGGAGGTGGGCTCATAAATGCGCTCCCATATCGTGGAGGCTGGCTCTCCGTCGATCTCGGTATTGGCCAGGGCCTGGGCCATAAGCAGGGCGGAGAGGGTCTCATCAGGCTCTTTGAGACGCAAGGTCACCCGTCCATACCACATCATGGCTTTGCAATAGCGCTGTCTGGCTTCGTTCTTGGTGTAGTGGCCGCGCGCCACGTACTGACTGTAGTCCTCGGGGTAGCCCAGGATAGGCGACTCGCTGAAGCCCTCGTGGGCCTCGATCAGGGCCAGTTCCCCTTCCACCTGCTCCTGCACCGCTGGCGGGATGGAAGAGTCGGGATTGAGGAGTCGGTAGGCCACGGCGAAATAGCCTAGATTGCGTAGCGCCGCCTGCTCGAGGGTAGTCCCCTTCAAGGTGTCGTACTGGCCCTCGGTGGCCCAGAGCATGCCCGCCGTCAGCTTCTCCAGGTCTGCGTAGAACTGCTTGTCTTCCAGGGTGCGCAGGACCTGGTCGAAGAAGAGGTGATAGATGTGATAGGCGGAGTCGGTGGTGATGAAGACGGGCACCTCGGCGTACCGAGCCTCCTCGTAGAGGTGAAAGAACTCCTTGTATTCCGAAGGCGCGACTACGAAACCATTGGCGCTCAATAGCTGCCGTTGGGCTTCGCTGAAGACGAAGCTCTCGTCCGCGATCGCGCTGCTCAAGTCCACAGGCAGCGAATAGCCAGCGTGGGTTGCGGGCAGGCTGACCTGCACCGGCTGGTAGGAAGCGAAGCCCGTACTGGTGACTGATAGGGGGCTGGCCAGTAGCCCAACGTGCACCCCAGGCCCCTCTGTGGGTTCGACGGTGGGCTCTGCGGTATCGGTTGGCTCCGCACCGGCTGTGGGCGCCAACGTCGGACCGGGCAAAGGTGCCACGGTGGGGCTGGGCGGCGCCTCCGTGGCCTCGGGGGCAGGGCTGGCGCAGCCGCTCAGCAGCAGGCTCAAGATCAGGGCGAAGGCCATGAAGGCAGACAATGGGCGGGGGCGACGATGATAAGTCATTTCTCCAGACTCCTTTCCCTACTCAGCTTGACTCTTTCACGAGGATGTCGAGGGCACCGTCGCCGGTGACGTCTTGCAGCATAAGGTGGTCCCAAGCACCGCCAGGGCTGCGCCACTGGAGGGTGAAGC
>JBAVWD010000043.1:0-12261 GCA_049697655.1 Anaerolineae bacterium
AATCGACAGCGCGAATTGATCTACGGCCGAAGGTACAGATTCCTCACCAGCAACGACCTGGAAGCAGAGCTCTGGGGCATGCTGGAGAGCGAGTTGGACAGGAAACTGGAGGAGGTATCGAAACAAAACGGCGATGAGGTCGCGCTCCTGACCTACCTCAACGATGTGCTACCCCTCTCCCTGGCCGCTCCTGACAGTCCGTTCCCCAATCAGTTCCCCTTCCTGGGCAAACTGACCTGCTTTCCTCCCTTCACGGTTCTGTCCCTGGCCAAGCAGCTGGCTGCCCTACCCCGCGAGGCGTTATCCGACACCCTGGTTGAGCTCGCCAACCAGGCCAGCGATGAATACCGCCAGCACCTGCTGGAGAGCGTGGTCCAGGATCCTTTCGACAGCGCCCTCGACCAGTACCGCAAGACCCTCTCCGCATACTCAGAGTTGTTGGAGAACAAGGTAGATGACTACACCAGCCTGATGGAGGAGCAGGACAGGGACTTGAGCAGCCAGGACCTGCTTCCCTATGTGCAGAGCGTTTTCCCTATCCCGCTCAACGTCAAGCCTGGCGAGTTGAGAGGGCTATCGATCCCCGATGCCACAGACTACCTCGCGGAGCAGCTGGAGCGCGCCTATCACCAGGAACTGTGCGACAAGCTGCTGCGATCGGTGCTGGCCCGTACACCCCCGACCCTCAAGTTGGATCAAACCAAGCTGGCAGACATCGCTTCGGAACACCTGGAGGTGCTTCTGTCCCGTTCCTCAGGAGGCGACGAGGCCACGCAGAAGAGACTGAGCAACATAGCCCAGGGCAAGGGGGCACTGCTCGACGTCCTTCTCCAAATGAACACCCAGGCAAGCCTGGACTTGGGTGCCCTGAGAGACGTCCTCGCCGAGGCCATAAGCGTCGCTTACGATCGTTGGGCCACGCGGCAGCTGGAGGAAATGAGCAGTGCCGTCACCGAGCGAGCCGCCCGCCTCCGCGCCGCATCCGATGACGACCTTTTGCCCGCCTTGATGGAATTGACCTACAGCGAAAGGGCCGACTTCGATAAGGGACACCTCAAACGTGTGTCCTTCGCCCCACGCTTCCCACTGCCTTTCCTGGCGCTGCCCCTGTTCAGGACTCTGCGGCGGGAAGACCTGCGCGAGATTCTCCTGGAGCAACTGGAGGCTGCTCTCCTGGCTCGTCAAGACACCTGGGGGCGCCAGGAATTGGCACGCATGGGACAGAGCAGTCTGAGTAATCTGGAAGATGATTTGTACCAAGGCCTGGCTGAGCATCTGGGAGCATCCATCATCGAGCAGGCAGAGGAGCAGACCATCGGTCAACTCGATCCGGAAGTGCACGAGCAGGTGAGAGCGTACCTGGGGCTGAGAGAGATGGAGGGCGTCAGACTGGGCGATCTCGATGTCTACGGACCCCTGGTGACCCATCTCGAGCACCAACTGGGGGCAACGCTAGCCGACTCCGGCGTCGACCTGGAAGAGGGGCTCTCGCGAGAGATCGAAGCCTACCTTCTCGCCCAAGGCTACTTCGAGGACCAGCGCGCCAGGGAGGAATTGGCGCACAGACCCATCTCAGAACTGGACCAGATGGTGAGAGAGAGCATCGCACAACTCCTGGGCCAGGAGGAGTTGGCTGCGCTTGCAGAGACGCCAGTGGCCAACTGGGACGAGGATTCGCGTCTGCGTGTCAAGGAGTACCTCCAAAGCCAGGGCCACTTCGTGGACGAGCAGAGGGTCCAGCGTTTCTTCGTCCACGGCAGCCTGGAGGAACTGGGGCAGGAGACAGCTCAGCAAACCTGTGCCTACCTAGTCAGAAACCGGTTGGAGAAATGGGAGGGCCGTACGATCGCCACGCTGAAGGGGGACCTTCGGGAGACCGTTCTTGGCCACTTGCAGCGTCAGGGGCTGCTGGTGGACGAGGCCAAGCGTGAGCAGGTCAAGGAGCACACCGTTGCGGACCTCGACAAGGCGACGGAGGGAGGACTGACGCGCCACCTGGGACAGCTACAACTAGAGGCGGCGGGCAGCATCTCCCAGTTACCTCAGGAGGCCCTCGATCACCTTGTGCGTCGTCTCCGCGAATCGGACCACTTCACCGATCAAGAGCTCCTGCGCTCCCTGCACCAGGCCAAGGTGCTGGAACAACTGAGAGATGTCTACGAGGTCATGCTGGACAGCCTCCTCACCGACCTGGGGAGAGAACTGGACGGCAACCTGATCGGGGAGCTAGCCCCCTATCTCCAGGAGATGATCCGTCGCTACCTGCGCGACACTGACTACTTCTTGCACGAGGAGAGAGTGGATCAGTTCGACAACCTCACCCTGTCCACTCTCGACGCCGGTACCGTACGCGAACTGGAGCAGCGAGTGGGGGACCGCATCGCGGCCTCGTTGGAGCAGCGGAAGTTCATGAACCTCGACCAGGAGGTCAGGGACAGCATCCTGCACTACCTGGATCTTGAAGGTCTGTTCAAGAAAAAGAAGAAGAGGGAACAGCTCGTCAAGCAGAGTCTGGCCGAGCTGGACAAACCCATCAGAGATGGCATCGCCTACCACCTCGGCAGAGAGCGTCTGGCTGAACTGAGAGAAGTGAAGTTCGCCAGTTTGCCAGAAGACGTTCGCCAAGAGGTGTGGCTGCACTTGAGAGACACCGGCTACTTCTTCGACTCAGAGAAGGAAGAGTATCTGGAGATCGAGGAGGTGAAGAACTTCGACCCGAAGCTGCGCCGTGGGCTGCGCACTGCCCTCAAGCGAGACGTGGAGGAACTGCTCTCGCAGCACACGGTGGGAGAACTGCCCGAGGAAATGCAGGCCGCCATACGTCGGCATCTTGAGCAGGGGGAGTACTTCGTCGACCGAGACCGTGTCGCCCAATTCCTGTCCTCGTCCGCGAACGAGCTGGAACCCGAGACACATTTCACCGTATGCCAGCACCTCGGAGAGCGGATCCTCTCCGGCGTAGAGGACAGGTTGTTATCGGGATTGCCAGACGGGCTTCGCGCGGACGTGGAGAGCTTCCTTGAAGGGAGCGAGTATTTCCTGGACGAGGCCAAGAAAGATAAGTTCGTGCAGCGCAGATTGTCGGACCTTGACGCCGGGTTGATGGAAAGCCTGGTACAACGGCTGGCTGGCGAGCTGGTGCAGGAGAGTCTGGGAAGTTCGATCGCAGAGTTCGACGACACAGACCGCGAACAGGTTCGTGACTACCTGGATAGTGTTGGCTACTTCCTGGATCAGGACGCCGTGCTCGGCTTCGGACAGGGCCTGCTGACGGACCTGAATCTTGGCACCCGAGACAACCAGGGCCTGGCCTCATTGCTCGGACACAAGTGGCTGGAGGAGAACGGCGACCGCAGGCTAGGCGAGCTCGAACAGGGAAGGCAGGATGAGATACGCCGCTCCCTCAGCGCCTCTGACTACTTCCTCGATAGCGAGAAGCTCCAGCGTTTCCGGGAGAAGGGTGTCGGGGAGTTGGATGGTGAGACACGCCACCTTCTGGTACGCTATCTGGCCCAGAAGCGAGGCCAGGAGATCGCGGACAGACGACTTGAGGACCTGGACGAGGACACCCGTCGTTACCTGGAGGGCTTCCTGGCGGAGCAAGTATTCGGCCTCGACGACGAAGGAATGGCCCAGTTCGAGAAGCGCAGGATGGCTGATCTCGACGATGAGCTGCGGGAAGGGCTGTCCAGGTATCTGGGATTTCGGCGCTTGGGCGAACTCGGCGACGTCAGCCTCACCGAATTGGACGAGCGAACCCAAGCAGGCGTGCAGCGGTACCTGGGCAAGCAGCTGATGCATGGTATCGAGAAGCAGTTAATGCTGGGCTTCACCAGCAGGCTGTGGGTGGACTACCTCACCGCTATCGAAGACCTGCGCCAGGGTATCGGCCTGCAGGCTTACGCCCAGGTTGATCCTCTCGTGGAGTACAAGCGCCGGGCCTTCGGCATGTTCGGCGAACTGAACGACAACATCAATCGCATGGTTGTGGGCAATGTGTTTCGGTATCCCCCTCAGCCACTGAGGCTGGCTCAGGCTGGTCAGCGCTGACGTGGTTCCAGCCCTCCTTCGCCTGGTGGAGATCGTCAGCCCACCCTTCCGGAGAGCGAGAAGGTGGCGCTAGCAATATCAGCGGGAAACGTTCCGCGGATCAGCATCTTCGCCGGACGCTTCGGCACCGGCAAGACGGAGGTCGCCATCAACTACGCCCTGGCCTTGACGGAGCTTGATGGGTCTGTAACGCTCACCGACATGGACGTAGTGACGCCCTATTTCCGCACTCGTGACATGACCGAGAGGCTGAAGCCAAGGGGAGTGGAGGTGGTAGCCCCCGCGGACTTCGCCAGAGACATCCACCTGCCGGCGGTCAGTACACGCATCTGGGGCACCCTGCAGAACGAAGATGGCCTCACCGTGATGGACGTGGGCGGCGATTCCCAAGGCGCCCGGGCCATAGGTCAGTTCAAGGCCCTCATCGAGAGGTCCGGATACATCATGTACCTGGTGGTCAACCCATACCGTCCCTTCAATGCCACCGCTGAGCGCATAGCCCAGACTGTGGCAGACATCGAGGCCAATACCCGACTCGAGACTGGGGCTTTGGTAAGCAATCCGAATCTCATCGCCGACACCACTCTCCAGATAGTCCAGGACGGACATCGTCTGGTGGAGCAAGCAGGTGAGGAACTCGGGCTGCCGATAGCGTTTCTGTGCGTGGAGGAGCGCCTGTTGGAAGGGGGGGTTGAGGACCTTTACGCCCAACCCATTCTGCCCTTAGCCCGGCACTTTCTACCTCCATGGGAAGAGTAGCTTAGGGGAGGTAAGCACACCATGCCCACTATAGTCATCGATGAAGACAAGTGCAAGGGATGTCAGCTCTGCACCACCGTCTGTCCAAGGGACCTGGTCGAGATGGCCGACCATTTCAACCCCAAGGGTTATCATCCGTCCAAGCTCGTGGATCCCGAGGGGGAGTGTACCGGCTGTACTATGTGCGCGCTGATATGCCCCGACGTGGCGATCACTGTCTATCGTTAGGCTAAGAGCGGGTCTTCAGCGACCGAGCCTTTGGCCACTGGCGAGTTGAGCTGGTAGAAACAGGAGAGCAATCATGGCAAAGGTTTTGATGAAAGGGAACGAGGCCATCGCCGAGGCCGCGATCCGGGCGGGTTGCGACGGCTACTTCGGCTACCCCATCACCCCGCAGACGGAACTCCTGGAGTACATGTCCAAGAGAATGCCGGAATTGGGCCGCGCCTTCGTGCAGGGGGAGAGTGAGCTCGCCTCCATCAATATGGTACTGGGCGCAGCCGCCGCTGGCAAGAGAGCGATGACCTCCTCCTCCAGCCCTGGGATCAGCCTCAAACAGGAAGGCATCTCCTACCTGGCTGGGCAGGAACTGCCTGCCGTCATCGTGAACATCATGAGGGGAGGTCCCGGACTGGGCAATGTGCAGCCCACACAGTCCGACTACTTCCAGGCCACCAAGGGCGGCGGACACGGCGACTACTTCCCCATTGTCTTGGCGCCGTCAAGTGTCCAAGAGGCGATGGACCTCACCATCCTGGCCTTCGAACTGGCGGACAAGTATCGTAACCCGGCCATGATCCTTGGAGATGGATGCATCGGCCAGATCATGGAACCCGTCGAATTGCCCGAGGTGGACACCAAGCCCCCGGCCAAGCCGTGGGCGCTGACCGGCTGCAAGGGTAGAAAGAAGAACATCATCCGCTCCCTCTATCTTCTGGCCGGTCCGTTGGAGGCTCGCAACATAATCCTCCAAAAGAAGTACCGTGAGATCGAGGCCCATGAGCAGCGGCACGCCGAGTTCCTGCTGGACGCAGCCGAAATCGTCATCGTCGCCTACGGGACCGTGGGCCGAGTTGCCCAGACAGCCATCACCAAGGCCAGAGACGAGGGTATTCCAGTCGGACTCTTCCGACCCATCACCCTCTACCCCTACCCCAAGAAGGCCTTGTCCGGGCTCATAGACACGGCCAAGGTGTTCCTGGTGCTGGAGATGAGCGCGGGCCAAATGCTGGAGGATGTGGAACTGGTGGCCAAGGGTGGGGTTCCCGTCGAGTTCAAGGGGTGGCTGGGAGGAAGAGTCCCCACGCCCACCGAGGTGATCGAGAAGATCAGAGAAATGGCCGACAAGTACGTCAGGTCAGCCCAGGCATCCTAGACGAATATGAAAGGGGAACCACATGCCTGAGGGGAAAGTCGTCTTTGCCAAACCGGAGGCACTGGAAGCAACTTCCACTCACTACTGTCCAGGCTGCACGCATGGCATCATCCACCGGCTGATAGCGGAAGTGATAGATGAACTGGGCATCCGCGAGAAGACTGTGGGCATCGCGCCGGTGGGATGCGCAGTGCTGGCTTACCACTACTTCAACCTGGACATGGCGGAGGCCGCCCATGGTAGAGCACCGGCGGTGGCCACAGGGATCAAGAGGGTCATGCCCGAGACTGTGGTTTTCACCTACCAGGGGGATGGCGACCTGGCGGCCATTGGGACAGCCGAGATCGTTCATGCCGCCAACCGGGGAGAGAACATCACCGTCATCTTCGTCAACAATGCGGTCTTTGGTATGACTGGTGGGCAGATGGCCCCTACCACACTCCCTGGACAGGTGACCACCTCTACGCCGACGGGACGGGACGTGAAGCTGGCCGGCTACCCGCTGAAAGTCGCCGAACTCCTGGCCCAGACGACCGGCGCGGCCTATGTCGTGCGGCGAACCGTCACTCAACCCAAGTACATCCGCAGCTGCAAGAAAGCCATCAAGATCGCCTTCCAGACCCAGCTGGCGGGGCTCGGCTTCTCCCTCGTAGAGATACTGTCCACCTGTTCCACCAACTGGGGGATGAGCCCCATCGAGGCTTTGAAATGGCTGGAGGAGAACATGATCCCCTACTATCCTCTGGGCGACTACAAGGTGATTGACGAGGTCAAGGCCCTGGAGTAGAGATGGCGGCGGCCGCTGTCGAGGACGACGCGGCATCCCAGTGAACGAGTGAAGGAGCGTATCCATGTTGGAGCAGATCATTATCTCGGGCTTCGGAGGGCAAGGGGCCCTCTTTGCAGGGCAACTGTTGACCTACGCCGGCCTGGAGGAAGGGCGCCAGGTGGCCTGGCTACCTTCCTATGGCCCTGAGATGCGAGGAGGCACTGCCCGCTGCACGGTCACTGTTTCCGACGAGCCCATAGGTTCCCCAATTACGGACGAGCCCAGCGCGGTCATCGCCCTCAACCCTCCCTCCCTGGAGATGTTTGAGCCCAAGGTACTACCGGGCGGCCTTCTCATCGTCAATAGTTCCATCGCCAAGGAGGAGGTCAAGAGGAAGGACATCGTATCCCTCAGAATCCCAGCCACCGATCTGGCCAGAGACGAGTACCAGAACGAGCGTATGGCCAACATGATCCTGCTGGGAGCACTGGTGAGACTCACGGGTGTGGTTGCACTGGATGCGGTGATGACGGCCCTCAAGAAGCACCTTCCGGAGAGACGACACCACTTGCTGGAGTCAAACCGCATCGCCCTCCAGAAGGGCTGGGAGATCGCGGACGAGGCAGCAAAGGAATAGCCCATGCGCCTCGGCCATGCCGAACTGCACATCGTCAGCGACGGACTCTGGCGGCAGGATGCCGGGGCCCACTTCGGCATCGTGCCGCGCGTCCTTTGGGAGCCCATCATCGCCCTCGATGACAGGCACCGCGTCCCCATGTCGGTGAACTGCCTGCTCATCCGGTCGGCTGGGAAGAGTATCCTGGTAGACACGGGGCTGGGTAGCAAGCTCTCTCAGAAGGAACGCGACAGGTTTGGCTATCAACCTTCACCTGGACTGATGGACAGCCTGCGCCAGCTAGGAGTGGCCACCAATGACGTGGACATCGTGATCAACACTCACCTCCACGCCGACCACTGCGGCGGCGACACGGTCTTCGACAGCCATGGTAAGCCCAGGCCCACCTTTCCCCAGGCCGAGTACTGGATCCAGCGACTGGAGTGGGCAGACGCGCGATACCCCAACGAACGTACCATCAAGACCTATCTGCCCGAGAACTTGCTGCCTCTGGAGGAACAGGGTCAGTTGCGCCTGCTCCACGGGGACACGCCTGTCACACCTGAGGTGAAGTGCGTGGTGACACGAGGACACACCAGAGCCCACCAGTCCGTCATCATCCGCTCCGGGGATCAGGCAGCCATCTATCTGGGCGACCTGGCCCCGTGGAAGGAGAATATCGAGAAGCTGGCGTGGACCCCCGCAGGCGACGTGGCCCCGATGGAGACCATCGAGACCAAGCGTGCCATCCGCCAATGGGTCCTCGAGGAGAATGCCCTGCTGATCTTCGAGCACGATCCACGGCTATCCGCTGGGCATCTGCGCCAGACAGGAGAAAGTTTCGTGGTGGAGGCCGTTGACCTGTAGAAAGATTGTCGTCTGACCCCCCTATTTAAAGGAAGAGGACCATGCGTGTCGCTCCAGACAGGATCACCCTTAGTTGTCCCGCTTGCTCCGCTCCCACCACCACCGAAGTGTGGCGTGTCGTAGATGCTGGCCAGCAACCGGACCTCAAGCGCCGCCTGCTGCGGGGGCAGCTCAACGTCATCACCTGTCCCAGTTGCTCCAACCTCACGGCCGTGGCAACGCCCCTTGCCTACCACGACCCCGCCAAAGAGTTGTTTCTCATCCTCGTTCCAACTCGGCTCGGCCTCTCTGGGGAGGAGCAGGAGAAGGCCATCGGCGAGTTCACCAACCTGGTCATGAACTCCCTTCCCGCCGAACAGCGCAGGGGGTACCTCTTTCAGCCCAAGACCTTCTTCTCCATGGAGAGCCTGCGTTCGGAGATCCTGCGCGCCGACGGCATCACAGACGAGATGATGCAGGAGCAGATGCAGAGGGGCCAGTTGGTGCGGGACTTGCTGGGGCAGATGGAGGATGAAGAGAGCTTCGAGGAGCTCCTGCAAGAGAGACGACATCTGCTCGACTACGAGTTCTTCCTCTTTCTCACCGCCACCATCGACCAGGCGAGGGAGGAAGGCGATGACCCTGTAGCCCAGCAGCTCACCGCCCTGCGTGAGAAGCTCCAGCAGTTCCTCACGCCAGCGCAGGTTTCTCCCTCTGCGGGCCTGGAAGGGGCCATTACCCGGGAGGATCTCATAGAGAGGCTCTTTTCCCGCAAAGACAGCGATGACTTCAAGACACTCATAGCCATCGCCCGCCCGGTCCTCGACTACCAGTTCTTCCAGACACTGACCAGCCAGATTGAAGCCGCCGAGGGCCAGGGGGAGCACGAGAGGGCCGGCGAACTGACCGAACTACGCACTAGGATCCTGGACCTGGTGGACGAGCTGGACAAGGAGGCAAGAGAGGCCCTGGACCGAGCAATGGCGCTGCTCCGGCAGATCGTGGACAGCGGCGACATGGAGGCGGCCGCCGAGGAGAAACTGGAGCAGATAGACGCCGCCTTCCTCACTGCCCTGGAGGCCAACATCATCGCCGCAGATCGGTCCGGCCAGGCGGAGATACTGGAGAAGCTGAACAAGCTCAAGGAGCACGTGGTGTCCCTCCTGGAGGCTCGCCTACCGCCAGAGATGCGCCTCATCAACCAACTGGTCTCGGCGCCGGAAGTGGGAGACCGACGTAGACTCCTTGCAGAGCAAGCCGACATTGTCAGTGAGAACTTCATCAAGCTGTTGAACCTGATCATCGACGACCTGCGCTCGCAGGACCAGGAAGAGGCCGCAGGACGTCTGGCGGAGATGGTCCCCGAGGTGGAGAACTTGCTCCAGACTCAGAAACTGGATCCGACCACTGAGCAAGGATCCTAGCGGACGTCTCACCAAGGGTGGTCACCCCAATACGCACCTTGTGACCCTCCGCCCTGGAAGCGCACTTTCCCCGGCTGGCACCAAGTCGACTGAGCAGCGCTGGTCACTCGACCCCTGCTAGCGCCCAGCGTTGGTCCTCTGGCTGTGTCCGGGCAAACCTCTCGCTCAACGCCCTCCTCCGATGCTCCTTGACATAGAACAAAAGTTCGTATATAATAGGGGTGGTTTGGCCTTCAAGAGCCGAAAGGGGGCAGCCATGGACTTGTCAGCACGCCAGGAAGCAATCATGGGGTTCATCAACGAGTTCCTGCGCGAGAACGGGTACCCTCCCACCATCCGGGACATCGGTAGCGCTGTGGGGATCTCTTCCACCTCGGTGGTCAACTATAACCTCAACATCTTGGAGCGAGAAGGCTTCATCGCCAGGGATCGCGATGTCTCCCGAGGATTGAGGCTGGTGGGCGAGAGCTTGCACCGCGGCGACGTGATCTTGTTACCCCTGCTGGGCAGGATTGCGGCTGGCGACCCCATCCCTGTGCCCGGAGATGCCGTGCCTGAGGAGCATCTGCAACTGGCACGGGGCATCGTCAAGGATGAGGAGGGTCTGTACGCCCTCCAGGTTCATGGCGAATCCATGATCGACGCCCTGGTCAACGACGGGGACATCGTGATCATGAAGCACCAGAAGGTGGCTGACAACGGCGACATGGTGGCCGTATGGCTGAAGGACAGAGAGGAAACCACCCTCAAGAAGTTCTATCACGAAGGCAACAGAATCCGCCTCCAGCCCGCCAACCCCACCATGCAGCCCATCTACGCCAGCCCCGGCAACGTGGAGGTCCAGGGCAAAGTGGTGATGGTCATCCGCCAACTCGAGGCGGCCTGAACCTTAATTCCTCACCGTTCCCCCCAACAACCAGCCCGCAAAGCTTGACAACGAACACTTGTTCTGTTATACTTGGGAATAGCACAACCGTTCTAGTTCTGCTCATCGCCCGTCGCCGCGCTGGTAGCAGTCAAGCCACCAGCCCGTTTTCCGAAGGAGGTCTCTCGTGGACATGGGTTCCTGCCGCCATCGTTCGGTGTCGATTGAGGGACGCATCACGTGCGACAAGATCGCGGCTGGTGACAACGAGGTCCACCCCGCTCTCTGCCATCAGTGCCCCGCCCGCAGGTGCGACTGCCAGCATCTGCGTTTCGCTCTGGAGAAGATCGTCCTCACGCCCGTAACCGTTCGCTGGGCCACGGGTGTCGTCGAGGTCTGGGACAATCAACCTCCCAGCGTCTCTTTTCTGCGTTCCGCCTGCTCTCTAGAGACAACGCCCGTGGTTTCTCCCGACGAGTGTCTAGCCCGCTGCCTGAGGCTGAGTTGGCAGATGGAAGCATCGCACCACCACACTGTGCCCGACGCTACCACCCAGTTGGCAGACAACGTTCTCCCCTTCATCAGACGTCCACACAAGCAGCCGGGCGTGCCCTGCACCCTGGCCTGAAAGGAGGTTCCCCGTGTCCGTCGACGTCTGGTTCACGCAGGACATACGACAGGTCATCTTGGCGGCAGTGCGGGCCAACGAGGAGGCCCTGGCTGCTGGACTTGTAGACCGCGATCCCCCGCACGAACGGGCCTATCACCAGGGGTTCAAGGCAGCCTTGTCCACCCTCGCTCTGGCGCTGGGGCTGCCCATGCTGCCCCCGATCGATGACGAGGAGCGGTGTACAGTTGTCGAGAGCCCCATGGCGATAGACACAGGTCCTTGCCTCTTCGTACAGGCCGAGGATGGGGGCCATACACACGAGCTTATTCCCTCTGGCGTGCCGGTGGAGGTATCCCGTGGACACGGGCCTGCTGTGGTATGACGACTCCGAGGCAGACTTCGCCACGAAGGTTCTAGAGGCGAAGGAGCGATACGAGGAGAAGTTCGGCAGGAAGCCGAACTGCTGCTACGTCCACCCGGAGTGCCTGCCAGAGAAGGGACTACCGGCCAACGGCATCAAGGTGGTCGCCAGCCCGGCGGTGTTGCCCAACCACTTCTGGGTGGGAGTCCAGGAAAAGGAAGTGTGCGGAACGAGAGACCGGGCCAAGTTCGCCTGAATCGAGGTCAAGCGCAGTACCGAGCAACCGTGGGTCCGCGCACTTGTCTTGCCCTCGCCCGCTGCCCCGGCTCCACCTCATGCCTCCAGAAGTTGGAGCGGCGTCCTGCGCCCGAGCTTGGTGCGGTCAAAATCACCGTCGAAACTGACTATTGCCAGATTGTGCTTCTCCGCAGCCAGGTACTGATAAGCATCGTCGAAGTCCAGGTTGAAGCGCTCCGCCGCCGCTACCAGCCTTTGCATGTCTTCGGGGCCCAGGCGTGTCAAACCAACGGCCCCTTCAATGAAGACGTCCTCCACGAATCGCCCAAACGCCTCAAAACGGTCAAGC
>JBAVWD010000044.1:0-18325 GCA_049697655.1 Anaerolineae bacterium
GTTGAATGCGTGTATAGCTGCGTAACGACCCGCACCCCGGTCTCCTGGGCGATTTGTTGCGCCAACTGGGAATTGGCTCCTGTTTCCAGGAAGATCGCCGCCACGTCGGCTGCTCTGATCTGCTCCACCAGTGCTGCTATCTGCTGGGCCGAGGGTGATGAACCTGTGCTGACGCTGGGCAAGATGGTGCCAACGATTCTGAAACCGTAACGATCGGCGAAGTAACCGAGGCTCTCGTGATTGGTTACCAGGAGACGGCGCTCGGCCGGAATCTGCTCGACCTGAGCTGCAATCCAGGAATCGAGTTCTTTGAGCCGTGCGGTGTAAGCGGCAGCATTGGCCGTATATGTCGCAGAGCCCTCAGGATCGGCCCGGATCAAGCCCTCGCGGATGTTCTCCACATACTGGACGACGTTGTTAGGATCCAGCCAGAAATGAGGATCAACCTCACCCTCGTGCCCCAAACGGCCAGTCAGCCCTGCGGAGGCTTCGATCACCTGATGTTCACCGCCTACATTCTCCAACAACCTATTCAGAGAGGTCTCAAAACCAGCTCCATTCGTGATCAGCACATCGGCGTTGGCCACCCTCGTGACGTCGCCGGGTGTAGGCTCGAAACCATGGGGGTCCACTCCCAAGGGCATCAGCGCCTCGACCTCTGACCGATCGCCCACCACGTTCTGGGCGATGTCGGCCAAGAAGGTTTCGACAGCCAAGATGCTGAGCCGCGGAGCCTTCGGGCCCTGCTGGGCAGGCATAGTTCCGGACTGGCAGCTGCCCATGAATGCCAACGCTGCCAGCATAACCAGTATGGTGAGCAGCGTGTGAGCTCGTTTCCTCATCTTCTGTCTACCGCCAACTGACTGCGGGTCTCAACGCTCTGCAGACAACGAGGTCACCCTGCCCCCTGCTCGGCAGTCGGGGCAAAGGCCAGACAACTGGAGGAGATGATTCTCTATCCGATATCCCGTGCTACCCTCGATCCACTCAATGAACGGTTCCAGATTCTCTTCGCCAGGGAACTCCACTACTCTACTACAGCCCTGGCAGATCAGCGCGTGCCGGTGGCCGCACGAGGCAGCGACATAGCCGTGACACCCCCCCTCCAAATGAACCCGGCGTACGAAACCCAGCTCACTGAGCACCTGCAAGGTTCGATATACAGTGGTCAATCCCAACTTGGGATAGATCCTGCAACCTCTCTCCCGGACTTCTGCCGGAGTCAGGTGTTCGAACCCATCCTGGATCACCCTTAGTACCGCGAGTCGCTGCGGGGTCAGCTTGTTTCCGTGGGCCTGCAAAGCCCTGGCCATTTCCGTGTCACGCACATCATGCTCCGGACGGTAACTGAAAATCGTTTTCACCTACCACATCATACGAGGGTCTCTTTCGTTTGTCAAGATGAAAAAAGGGCATCGGGCGACAACGCTCGATGCCCCGCCACGCCGAAGTGGGCAGACTCACTCTGCTATTCTATGTAGACCGAGTAGGTGTAGCTCGCCACCTCAGTCGTAGCAGGTGCCACAGCTGAGACAACCAGTACGGCCCTGTCTACCTCAGTCCCGAAGTCAGCGATCACCATACGGCCCTCTTGCCCCTCCCCGAGCTCCATCTCTCCGACTGTCGTCTCGCCTCCAAAGGAGATCACCTGGACAATCCACTCCTGAGGCAAGACATTGGTGGAGCGGAGGAAACCCTCGGACTGCCAGCCGCCGTCCGACTCGGCATCGTACACATAACGCAGCTCAGGAATGGAGATGTCGTCAACGCAGAACCCTGGGTCGTTGTACGAATCATCCGTAACATACTCGAATCGAATCAGCACCTCTTGGCCAGAATACGGCGACAGATCCACCCGTTCCTCGACCCAGACAGCGCGCTCTCCCCCTCCGCTGATGCCGGTGTAACCATGGCCAAAGTTGTTCCCGTAGGGGTTCGTGTCGCTGGTGTGGGAGCCCGGGATGATATCCCACTTCTTACCGCCGTCGGTTGACACCTCCAGGTATGCGTAGTCGTAGTCGTCCTCGATGTCGTACCAGGTCCAGAACTCAAGAGTGGCTGCCTCCAGACCACTGAGGTCGAACTCTCGGGTGAGGGTCATGTCACTCACGTCCCCTCTGTTGGACCACCACTCGTATCGCCCACCATAGGGTTCGTTGCCTACCAGCTTCACCTGAGTCGAGCCCGCGAACTCTACGACCAGATTCCCCGTGCCGTGCTCCAACTCGATGTAGTCGGCCGCATACTGATGAACTGTGCTCGCGCGGCTGTCCGGATAGCTTCGGTGCCGATGATCGACCGCTACAGTGCCCGGCAGAGAGAGGCCTCTGTAGCCGAACCGGCCATCGCCGAGGCCGGTGTCGTTCAGGAAGTTGGCTATCAGCCAGTCCTGAAACACATCCTCGGAAGTAAGCCCCAGTCGGTTTGCTACCAGAACCTCGTCGATGCCTTCCATCCCATCTGCATCGGTAGCCATCAACTCCCTCATCAGGTCAGGCCCGAAACGCTCGGCGAAGTAGTAGATGAAAAGGTGAGATGCATCGTAGTAGGCGGCTGCCTGCTCTATCTCATCAGCCCAGGCGGTGAGTTGTGTATCGGGTTCGTCCACAAACGTGTATATCCAGGCATCGTAACCATTGAGGGTTTCTGCGGTCTGAGCACACCCCTCATTCACCCAGGTTTCTTCGTTCGGATCGACGTTCCAGTGTATCATGTGCTGGAATTCATGGGCGATGTAGTTGTTGTACTCGTCGGCACCCGGCTCGACGTAGCCAGCGTTGATGTAGATCATCTCCTTCTCGTTGCTGAAGGGATTCACGCTCCGGGGATACTCATCATTGCTGGAGTAGTAGCCACCCACACTGGGCAGGTTCGCATTCAACACGTGAATGTGCACATCGTTGTCCACGCCGGGGCTCCACTCTGATCCGAAGTACTGCCGATTCGTCGGATAGATGTGGTCCTCAAACTCGAGGGCGGCTGCCTCTATGCCCGCCTGATCCAAGGTCAAGCCGTCTTCCACCCACATGGAGACGTGGGGGGTCATATGACGCAGCGTGGCCTGGATCTCCAAGTACGTGTCCGACAGCTCTTCGTCGTTGATCCAGAAGGTCTCCCGCTGCCCTATCTCGAAATGGGGAGGCTCCTCATTCACCACCCGAGGGCCAGGATCGGCGGACTGCAGGCGACTCGCAAGAGCATAAAGATCTCTCCGGGGGATTGTGGTCTCGCGCAGCAGCTCTGCTGTGGACAGCATGTCCTCATCCACCGGCACCTGCAAGACAGTAGGGGTGATCTCTGGCGCCTCCAGCGAAGACATGACATCTCTGAACACCACCATCGAGGCCAGGAAGATATCAAAGGACAAGCACACGCAGACACAAAGGCCAAGGGTCAATAGAGCGAAAACGAACTTACGCAAGGCTGCCTCCTTATTGTGCCTCAGCCCTGCTGCACAATCACGGGGACTTCACAAGGGGGGAGGTAGTTGCCATCCCTGTTCACGACTGTGAGGCGCAAAGTGACGGGCCCCGACAGCTCGCCGGTGTTCCAAACGACCAGAACGTCATCCTCCACCGCGGCGTACTTCAGGTCATCTATGACATGAAACTCGCTTCCACCCTGCCCGGGGCCGAACTCCACTTTGTAGAACTGGAAAGCATCGGTCTTTGCGGTCCCCCTGATCTCCACAACGCCACTGACCGTCTGGTTGACACCGGGATAGGAGATCCGAGACATCCGGTCAGGGCAAGATGCTGGTCTGACTATGGGAGTCGGGCTCTGCTCGGGCGTGGGGGTCCATGGAGGTGTGGGCCTGACAAGAGGTCCTCTAGTGGCCGCAGGCGTAGGAGTCGGTGGCAGAGGAGTGCTGGTGGATGTTGCGAGGATCAGTGGTCCCTCGGGAGTGCTGCGGCCAACGGCAACACTCAGGGTCGGCGCCAGATATAGATCCACAAATGCCACAAGGCCGATGATTACCAGCAGGCCGAGGATGGTGAAAGTCGCTCGATAGGCCCTGCCTGTGGCAACCTCCTTCTCGATGGTAAAAAGAGACGCTCCCCTCTCCCTCTTAGCGAGGTAGATGACCCTGAGGTACGCGAGGATAGTCAGGGCACAGGCGATATATATCCAAACAGCGAAGTTGTCAATTAGCTCGATTAGTACCGTCATAGATGTCCCTGAGCAGACCTGCCTATTCTACCACGTCCCTTCCGTACCTGTCAAAAAGGGAACGAAGGTATGTAGCGAGACGAAGAGTCCTTCGTTCCCTGACAGTGACCAGCCAAACCCTATGCGCTAGACTTCGTTCATCCGACCGATGATGCTCCTGATCAAGAGACTGAGCTTGGGCACAACCCTGCTGCCTGCATCCAGCACTTCTTGGTGAAGGCCCTCCTCCTCAGCGGGCTCTTCCCTGCGGGGGGCATCAGCCGACGGAATGACGTTACTGATATGCGAGAGGCCCAAGACCCTCATCCCCTCGTGTCGCGCCACAATCACCTCAGGCACCGTCGACATGCCCACGGCGTCCGCTCCTATAAGCCGCAAGAACCGGACATCTGCTGGTGTCTCGAAAGTGGGGCCGGCTGACATGACGTAGGTCCCTTGCCGCAACTCGATGCCCGTTTCCTGCGCAACCGACAGGGCCAAACCCCTCAAGCACACGTCGTAGGCAGACGACATGTCCACAAACCGGGGCCCGAGGCGTTCGTCATTGGGGCCACGAAGGGGGTTGAACCCCGCCATGCCCACCAGGTTGATGTGATCGGTGATGAGCATGAGATCCCCGGTCTTGAAATCGTCATTCAGGCCGCCGGCGGCATTGGTCACGATCAGCGTCTGCGCACCCAACCTGTGCAAAACCCGTACGGGAAACGTGGCTCGCTGGAGGGAGTGTCCCTCGTAGAAGTGGACCCTGCCCTGCATGAGAGCGACCTGCCTGCCCGCCAGTTTGCCTGTGATCAGTTCTCCCGGATGACCCAGAACGCCCGTCGACGAGAAACCTGGAATCTCTGTGTATCGCAGAGACGCCGGCGCTTCTATCTCATCCGCCAGAGCCCCCAGCCCCGACCCGGTGATAATCACCGCGCTGGGTCGGCAGCCCGTCCGGTCACGGATGAATGACGCGCTCGCTTCTATGTCATCCCAGCCAAGGATCTCCTCGGTCACTTGCCGCAGCCTCGTTTCGCTCAGAGCTTTGCCAATAGGGCGTCCTTCTTCTCTTGAAACTCCTCGTTGGTGATGATCCCCTTCTGTCGGAGTTCGTCCAGTTCGGCAATGAGCTCGGGCACGTCTCTTCCGGAAGGTGCCTCCTCAGACAGCACTCGTCGCGCCCTGCCTTCGAAGACATCAAGCTCGCCGAGACCTTCCTTCTGATTGAGCATCTGTATCTTGAAGTTCACAGGGTGAGCGATGCGTCGAAACAGATTGACTCCCATCTCGCTGGCTGTGAGGATCTGCAGGTCACCATAGTTCAGCATTCTGCCCACCGCAGACTGCTCCAGCACGACGTCGTTGACCTTCTCCAGCGAAGAGTCTATGGAATGCTTGTTGATGATACCTTCCAGCTGGATCACTCTCCTGTTGGTGATCACGTACTGCTCGTTCCACCAGTTCAGAAGACTCACCGCGATCCTCCAGAAGGGAAAGACGAGCGCCAGTAACACCACGAGCGCCAGTCCATCCAGGGGCGTCGCGAAAACCAGTACAGCCGTGAACACGAGAACGATCACCGACACAGCGCCCCACAACACCAACTGGCGCGCGATCACTGTCCAGTGCTGTCTCTCCTTGAGGACAATCTTTTCCTTCTCACCCATCAACCCTTCCAGATACCCCATCGCATAGTAGCTCCTTCCCTGTATACTTGGAATTCAATCTCCCTGGCCAAGCCCCTAGCTGCTACTTGGCCCTGGGGTGTGACTCGTCGTAAGCCTCTCTCAGCCGCTCACTGCTGACGTGGGTGTACACCTGGGTGGTGGAAATGCTGGTGTGACCCAATAGCTTCTGCACATTGATGAGGTCTGCATTCCGATCCAGCATATGCGTGGCAAAAGAGTGCCGCAAGGTGTGAGGAGTGACGTCAGACGGCAAACCAGCCTTCTCCACGTATTCCTTAAAGATCAGCCAGAGCCCCTGGCGGGTCAACGCCTTCCCACGCATGTTCAAGAAGAGGGTCTTTTCGTCAGCATCCTTCACGAAGTGCGCCCGGCCTCTCTCCAAGTAGTCGCGCAGCGACGACACAGCTTGCTGGTGTATGGGGATGACCCTCTCTTTGGAGCCCTTGCCCCAACACCGGACCGACGCCGAAGCCAGATTCACATCATCTACCCTCAGCGACACCAACTCGCTCACTCTCATGCCCGTCGCGTAGAGCAGTTCAAGGATCGCCTGGTCTCGCAGTCCCTTGGGAGTAGCCAGGTCCGCTGGGCCGGAGAGGAGTCTGTCGACCTGTTCCACGGTTATTGGCTTGGGCAGATGCTTCTTGACCCTCAAGGAGTCAAGGGTGGCTGTCGGATCATCTCTGATGAACCCCTCCGCGACCAGGAAGTGAAAGAAGGATCTAATGGCCGCAACTTTGCGGGCGGAGGTGGCTGCTGCATACTCCCTGTCACCCTTGAGGTACATGATATAGGAGATGATGTCATGCTTCTGGACGCGACTCCAGAGAGCATCCTCGTCACCGCCGTATCGCCTCCTCAAGTACTCGTTGAACTGATTCAAGTCCACGCGATAAGCGACTATGGTGTTCTCCGAGCACCCCTTCTCGCCCGACAAGTGAGTCAGAAACTCGTCTATCCTACCCACAAGGGTCTCTCCCACGCTTCTCTGTCGGCGGACGATCCGTGGGACGCATTGTATCACAACTTACCATAAACTGCAAATCAGGAACCCGGCCGTGTTCAAGAGAGTTGCTCGTAGCACGACCACAGCAGGATGAAAAGCAGTGCCACCAGAATCGCCCTCCCTGGGCCCTCTGCGTTCCTCGACACTCCAGAGGCCTGGGCCTGCCCCTGGAGCAGAGCTCCGATCGTGACTCACGTACTCGAGCAGTGACAGTCCATGGGGAGGCGGATCGAGGCCATGTCGCCACTCAGGATCACAATATGAGCATCGCGTCGCCAAAGCTGTAGAAGCGATACTCCTTCTCCATCGCCTCCAGGTATGCCCTGTCCAGCAACTCCTTCCCCGCAAATGCGGCGACCAGGAGTAAGAGCGTCGATCGAGGCAGGTGGAAGTTGGTGATCAAGCAATCCACGGCCTGGAATGAGTATCCAGGATAGATGAAAAGGTCTGTCCACCCCTCGCACGCCGCGACCACTCCCGAGCCAGCCCCGGCGGCTGCCCGAGCCGCCGTCTCCAGCGCGCGCACGACCGTAGTACCCGCGGCTACTATCCGCCGCTTCTCGGCTCTGGCCAGATTCACTGCCTGCGAGGTCTCCTCAGACACGAGGCAGTACTCGCTGTGTATGGGATGCGTCTCCGCATCCTCTTCGCGTATCGGGAGAAACGTATCCACCCCGATGTGCAGTGTGAGAAACTTGAACTCGATTCCCTGGGCTTGCAGGGCCCTCATGAGCTCAGGCGTAAAATGCAGCCCTGCCGTCGGCGCTGCCGCCGAGCCGTTCTTGTCGGCATAGATCGTCTGATAGCGTGCGGCGTCCCCCAGTTCCTTGTGGATATAGGGAGGCAACGGCACACGCCCCAGTCGCTCCAGCAACTGATCTACGGGCCGGTCGAATCTCACGAGTCGCCCGCCGGAGGGGATGCGCTCTCTCAACTCCGCACGGAGCGGTCCTTCCAGCTCCTCTCCATCCGCACCGCCCGGGAACTCCAGTTGTCCGCCGACTGGTACCCGGCGCCCCCTGGTCAATGCCTCCCAGAGAGTGTCGCCTCTCTTGACGGTGAGCAAGAGCTCGACTTTCCCTCCCGTGGGTACCTTGTGACCACTCAGACGGGCCGGAATGACGCGGGTGTCGTTGCATACCACCAGGTCCCCAGCTCGCAGATACTTGCCCAAGAGGTCGAACTGTGAATGAACGATTTCCCCATCTTCGCGGTTTGTTACCATCAATCGAGAGGCATCGCGGGGCTCCACGGGGGTCTGTGCGATCAGGTGAGGAGGCAATTCGTAGTCGAAATCGGCGGTCTTCACTTCCGCAGCAGCCATGCCACCAGGTTCAGCACCAGCGTGGCGATGATACTGAGCACAACGCCCGTTATCAGCGGGAAGTAGCAGGAGAGACCTCCCGACTGCAAATGGAAATCGCCGGGCAGCCGACCCGCAACTGTAACCCTGCCGAGCAACAGTAGCACCAGCCCCAGGGCCACCAGCACTCCGCCAAGGAGGAGGATCATCTTCCCCGCTGCCTCGAGAGGACTCATCCCAATCCACTCCATCCTTTGCGGCGGTAGAGAAACAGGAAGCTGTACAACACGGGGTCATCTGTCCAGGGTACTTCGATTCTCTGGTAGATGTCGGACCCCTCGAGGAAAGGCGCCGTGGCGATGATCAAGTCGGGCTGCCGCCACATGATGTAGTCGAAGTCGAACTTCTCATGGCCCGGCACTCCCTGTCCCATGTTCTCGACCTTCAGATGTGCGGTGTGCACATCATTGACTCCGAACATGTCCAGGGTGCGCAGACCCGCATAGTACGGTATCTGCCCCGCCGCGTCCACCCCTATGTATGTGTCCGCTGGGACGTTCTCGCGCAACCACTTCCCCATGGCCACGCGAGCACTGGTTGCTCTACCAGCCTGGAAGCGGGCCACGAACAGCTCGTGCTCCCCGTGCAGTGAAGACGAAACAAGAAGAAGTGCACCTCCCAGCGCCAGACACGCCACGGCAATAGGGCGCACTGCAGTCAAGGCAGCGTGCGAGTTCGTCAGCCGTACAACCCAACCCTTCAAGGTCTCATAGGCTTGCACCGCGCCGGCCGACGCCAGGATGTACACCAAGGGCATGATGGGCACGAAGAACCGTCCCACCGACCAATCACCGCCCACGTAGGCAATGTACGCCACATATGCCACCACCATCCCCAAGAGAGCAGTGAACCAGAAGGAGAGTCGTCTCTTCAAGAGAGGGACGAGGACCAGAATCGGCAGAACCAGACCCAGATGCAGCCTCCCGAAGGTAGCCAAATGCTGAAGTCCCCTCTGGTGCTGGTCCACGCTGTCGTAGACTGTTACCTTGGCATAGAAGGTATTGGGTAGGAGGAATCCATAGTAGTAGTAGCGCCACAAGAAGTAGGGCAAGTACAGGGCTACGAAGACACCAGCCCTGGCCATGTCCGCGGAGGTGAGCAGCTGCCTCTGCCAGACCAGGCGCGCCACTGCTTGGTGGATCACCACCACTACGAAAACCAACACGCCCTCCGGTCGAGTCATGGCTGCCAGAGCGAGCAACACTCCCGAGAGGAATCCCGGCCTGCCTTTCTCCCATTCCCAGACGTACGCGGCCAAGGCAGCAAGGACCAGGAATGCGAACATGGACGTCTCCATGCCGCTAACCGCCCACAGTGCAAAGGATCCGTCCAGAGCCAGGCACCATGCGGCAATAACAGGTATCGTCGGGCTTCTGAGACGCGCCAGCCGCCAGAATAGGTACACCAGCCAGAGCGTGCCAAGGCTGAACGCCACACCCAGAACGATGGCGACAAATGAGGGATCAAGCCCTAGCCTCATAAAGAGAGCAAGGATGATAGTCCAGAGGAAGTTGGTGTAGCCTTCGACGCGCTCGCCGGGGTTGAACACGAGGCCGTGCCCTGCTACCAGGTTCTGGGCATACCTGAAGGAGATGTAGGCATCATCCACCGCATCGCCGCCCAAGTCCCTGTAGTAGAAGACCTCGTGTACTAGGAGAATAAGGCTAGCTGCTACCACGCAGATCCAGGCCCACCTCGGGAACCTTGACTCCTCTACTGAACCCCCCCTACTCATCCGTCGACCTCATGGCTCCGGGACCTATTTGCTGGCCGGAGTAGCGTTCCCACTCACTATAGACACATCCGCAGTACTGCTGCCGATACAGGTCGTGTTCTCGGGCTAGCCGCCCTCTTTCAGACCACCCCCGTCTGAGGTTCTCAAAATGGAAGGCCACTCCGTACTCCGCGCTCGCTGCCTCGCCAGCCTGGCGCAGGAGGTCTTGATTCTGATACGGGCTGATCAGCAACGTGGTTGTGAAGGCGTCCAGACCCTCCCGTAGTGCCACCTGTGCGGTTCGGGCCAGTCGCACCTCATAACATCGTTGGCAGCGCTGACCGTAGGCCTCGCTGCCCACCACGGCCCGCAGGAACTCGACGATCTCGTATCCTTCCTCGCGCAGTAGAGGCAACCGAATAGACTCAGCATACTCCTCCATGCTGGCCAGCCTCCTCTGGTGCTCGGCAAAGGGATGCACGTTTGGATTGTACCAGAATCCAGACACTTGGAACCCCTGCTCACGCAGGTGATCAACGGTGTAGGTGGCGCAGGGGCCGCAACAGGTGTGGAGCAGAACGGTCTTGTTCTCTCCAGCCCCGGACGGTATGGCGGGCTGGTGAGTGCGAGGCCACTCAACTGTATAGGGCAGTTGAATGGCTAGAGGGTCTTCACAGACGAGAGTCGCCTTGCCTTGGGTGACGAGCTTCCTGGCCTTGTCGGCAGAGCACGGAGAGAGTAAGTCGCCCTTGCTGTCGAGGACGCGCGCTGTGTTCATCACGACCGCTCCACAGGTCACAGCAATCGGGCCTGCGGTTGCTCTTTCTCGTAAGGAATGCCCAGGTGTCCATAGGCCAGCTTCGTGGCGACTCTGCCGCGCGGCGTCCGGTCAATAAAACCAAGTTGTAGCAGATAGGGCTCATAGACATCCATGATCGTGTCCGCTTCCTCACAGATGGATGCCGCGATGGTGTCCAGGCCCACCGGCCCACCGCCGAATTTCTGGATTATGGTCGCAATGACCCGCCTGTCTATGTCATCCAGCCCCAGAGAGTCTATCTCCAGCATGCGCAAGGCCCCCCGGGCCACCTCCTGCGTAATGACTCCATCCGCCCGCACTTGCGCGTAGTCGCGCACGCGTCGCAGCAAGCGGTTTGCCACGCGGGGCGTTCCTCTGGCACGCCTGGACACTTCGTCCACCCCACCCTGGTCGATGCGCACATCTAGCAGTTCAGCAGAGCGCGTGACTATGCTCCTCATCTCCTCATGGTCGTAGAAATCAAGACGGTGCACCACGCCAAAGCGCTCTCTCAGCGGCGCCGTCAGGAGCGCGATCCTGGTCGTGGCGCCAACCAGTGTGAAGCGAGGCAGGGGAAGATGAATGGTCTTGGCACTGGGACCCTTGCCTATGACGATGTCCAGGGCATAGTCTTCCATCGCCGGATATAGCCGCTCTTCCACCACGCGGCTAAGGCGATGGACCTCGTCTATGAAGAGTATATCTCCCTGGCCCAGATTGGTGATTATGGCAGCCAGATCCCCGGCTCGCTCCAGAGCCGGGCCGGAGGTAACGGTGATCCTGACCGCCATCTCCCGCGCTACGATGTGAGCCAGCGTGGTCTTTCCCAATCCTGGAGGCCCATACAGCAGTACGTGGTCAAGAGCGTCACCTCTCGCCTTGGCCGCCTCAAGGAGGATACGGATGTTCTCCTTGGCTTTGGTCTGCCCAATGAACTCGTCGAGGCTGCGTGGGCGCAGGGTTGTCTCTTGGACTTTGTCTTCTTCTCTCACTTTCGGAGAAGCTAGCCTCTCGTCAGACACCCGGACCTCCCGTAGCAGGCATGCTCCGCAGCCCTATTATAGCCAAGCCTCCAGGATTGGCAAGGGAACGAGTTCTTCAGCGAGAAATTGAGATTATGACAGATGGTGCGGCTATGGAGGAGATTCCACGCGTTGGTGCGCGCCCACGTGCGTTGACAGACGGGGAGAAATGAAGTATAAAAGATAGGCTCGGAGACGACCTGTCGTGAGCGAGACGCTTGCTTGGTGTCCCGGGGACAGGGGCCGATTGCAGTTGAAGAGAGAGCGAAGGGGGATGTCTTGAGCGAAGACAGGTGGAGCCAGCTCAGGCAAGAGCTGGAGGCCGACCAGGAAGAGACCGTGGCCGAGATCGTTCGCCTGAAATCTGCATTGAAGTACGAACTGGAGACCGATCCGGAGGAGGGAGATCCGGACCTGTATGAGCGTGAGAAGACGTTGGCTCTCCTGCGCAACTTGGAAGAGAAGCAGTACTCTCTGTCTCGCGCCCTCTCCATGCTAGACGACGGGAGCTATGGGAAGTGCGAGATCTGCGGCAAAGAAATAGGAGCCGAGCGACTCGAGGCTCTGCCTTACACCACCTACTGCGTGGAGTGCAAGGCCCTGGTGGAGAAAGGCATCATCGCAGGACCGGACCGAGAACTAGCCCGCTGAGTCTGGCCATATTACTCGGCCACTTCTAACATCCCACACGCCATGCGGTGTCAACCGCACCCACGGCAGCGTGGAGAACGTCAGAAAGCCTATCGTGAAGACGGGACTCTCCAGAGAGCACCCCATCCGTCGGAGCAACCCATTCAGGCTGTCTATCTGAGAGGCAAGCCCTTCCAGCGACTCCAGCGACATCAGCCCGCCGAGGGGCAGCGGTATCTCTGACCTCACCCTTCCCTCGTGGGCCAGCACTATGCCCCCGCGCAGTTCCCGCATGCGGTTCAAGGCCAGCGCCATGTCGACCTCTCGACGGCCAATGACCAACGGACGGTGCGGTTCGTGCGCGAGGCTGGAGGCAAGCCCGCCCACAGCAGCGCCGAATCCCGCAAGGAACGCCACCCTGAAGCCCGGCAACTCCGCGTTCCAGAGAGCCGCCTTCAACAAGTCGGTCTCCTCTGGGAGTTGAATGCGGCCATCACGCACCGGCATCCTCACATCTAGCCGCTCAGTGATGGTCTTGTCCACGACGCGCATCGCCGGCACAGTGGTCCAGCTGTCCGGCACGGGACTCTTCACCTGGAAGTCTTCCGCGGTTAGTTCGCGCGGTATCACACGATGAGGCAACCACGGAAGCGAGAGTACGTCAGCTAGCATTGGCAGCTCTTCTCCCACGTATTCGCCACCTCTGGCCACCACCTTCCCGTCCGCGATAACCAGCCTGGGCCGCACTTCCTCCAGATCGTCGATGACCACGGCGTCCGCCAGCCTCCCAGGCCCGAGGCCACCAATCTGCGTGTCCAGACCCAGATATCGTGCCGGATTCAGGGTAGCCATCTGGATGGCAACTACCGGTGGCACGCCTCCCTCAACAGCAGCGCGAACGAGGCCGTCCATGTATCCCTGGCTGAGTATCGCCGGAGGATCCATCCAGTCTGGGGTAAGCATCACTCGGCTGGTGTCCACACCGGCCTCGTCCGTGATCAGACCGAGTAGATGCTCCAGGTCCTCGCGGATCGAGCCTTGGCGAAGCATGACGTGCAGGCCCAGACGCAGTCGATCCCTGGCTTCCCCGGCGTTGATAGCCTCGTGGCAGGAAGTCAATCCGGCCGCCACCAGGGCACTCAGCTTCTTGAGCGAAGCACCCGTGGTGTGACCTTCGATGCGCTTCTCGTGATGTTCGGCGATCTCGAACTTCCTGAGAAGGTCCTCATCGCAAGAGACCACCCGCACCCAGGGGGTCACCTCTGAGATGGCCCTCATCTCGGGCCTCGACAGCCACGACTCGACCTCCTCTGTGGAGAGAACAGGCGGGCCCTCCAACTCGGGAAGGGGTGGCGTGGCCACAGGAACACTGAAGTAGAACTTCAAGGGCAGGCCCCTGGTCATGTTGACCAGCGCCTCCAGTCCCTGCGATCCTAAGGCACCCACCGCCTCGTGGGGATCGGCCATCACCGCCGTTGTGCCAGTGGCAAGAAGATGCGGAGTAAGCGAAACCGGATTGGCAAAGAAATCAACGTGGGCGTGGGCATCCACGAACCCTGGGATGAGATAGGATCCTCCGATGTCCACTATGCGGTGGCCAGGGTTGAGCTTCTCATTGGGAGGCCCGACGTAGGCTATCCGCTCCCGGCAAATCGCTACGTCCTGATCTTCCAGTGTCTCACCGGAATAGACGTTCACCAGTCTGGCGTTGCGCAGGTACAGGTCCGCTGCTCGCCTGCCCAGAGCCACCTCAATCAGAGCTCGTCTGCTCTCCAGGCTGTCCGTCGACCGCGTCCTCACTTTGTCAGCCCCAACACCCGGGCGGCGTTGCCCCCCAGAATCTTGGCCTTGCTCTCCTCGCTGAGTTCCAGGCTGCGTACGGCGGCTATGTTGCCTCTGATGTCTGTCAACGCCGGCCAATCGGAACCGAAGATGATCTTGTCGGCATTGCGCTCCAGGTTGGGAAAACAGGCAGGGAGCTTCAGCGGCGGCAGACCTGTGATCTCCATGTAGACATTTCTGTGCAACTGGGCCATGAAGAACGCTGCATCATACCAGAAACCCCGGCCGCTGTGCGCCATGATCATCGTCAGTTCGGGGAAGTCCACAACCACGTCATCCACATAGAGGGGGTCGCCGTACTTGAGGCGCGCTCCTCGAAAGACGGAGGAGCCCGTATGGACCATGATGGGCACGCTCAGGCGCTGCGCCTCGTCGTACAGCGGATAAAGCCTTGCGTCGTTGACGTAGAAGTGCTGATAGGTCGGGTACAGCTTCAGGCCGCAGCAACCCAGATCGTTCACGCAGTGGCGCAACTCCCCCACCAGATCAGCCGTGACGTAGGGGTTGATGTTGGCGAAAGGTATCAGGCGATCGCTGGATTGGCACAACTCGGCGACGCGCTCGTTGGGACTGGTCCCCGTTATGAGAGGGTTGGTCTCAGCCAGCGCCACCGCATAGTCCACACCCTGCTCATCTAGATACTCCAGTATGGCCTGCGGACTGCTGAGCACCTGTCTCAGGTGGGCGAGGGTCGCTTCACCGGCATACTCTCCTAGCCATCCCATGAACCACTCGCTGTACTCGTCAGCAGTAGTCACGTGGAAGTGGAAGTCGATGATGGGTGTATTCATAGCCACGGTCCTACCCTCTCCACGCTCTCGCGAAGATGGGCTTCTGTGTTCATCTCAAGGATCAACACCCCTTCGTAGCCTCCTTGAACCAGTCTGTCCATGATTGCCGCGTAGTCCACCTGGCCGCTGCCGAGCGGCAGGTGATCCCTGACGCCTGGCCCGTCTGCACCCCCGGGCAGCGCATCGTGGAGATGCACCTCGCCGATCAGCCCCCAGTGCTGACGGAGGAACTCAAGCGCATTGCCGCCGTCGACCGCCAGATGACCAACATCCAGGCAGACCCTCATGTCGCGTTCCTTCACCAGAGGTAGGATCGCCTTCAAGGGGAACCGCTCCAGATTCTCAACACAGACCTCCCGCGGGGAGACCATCCCTCCGATCTCGTCCAGAGTCCTGGCAGCGCAACAGAGCATCCCGTCCAGAAGCGGTCGCTTCTCTTCATCCGGCATCACCTGAATCGTGGCAAGTAGGGAACTCCACATACCCCAGAGATGAAGCACGTACGACTCGATCGACAGGGGTTGGGTCAACTCCACCACCTTGGCCACACACTGCACGGTGGCCTTGCGCACCGGCTCAGCCAGGCTGAGTCCGTCCAACCACAGGAAAGGCAGGTGCACGGTGCATGCAAACCCCAATCCCTGCTGCAGTTCGGCAACGCGCTTGTAGTACCCTTCGTCGAAAGCATCGGGAAAGAGAGTCGTGAAGTCACCGTTTAGTTCGACGGCTTGCAGACCGAAGTCCTTTATCAACCGTTGAATGGCATCCAGGTGCAGATTCCTGGCCCCTTCGGGTCCCCCGACAGTCCCCGCCCAACCCACCAGCGGGATCAAGGCAGCCCCGATTTTCAAGCTTCTCCCCCCTTGATCCTATCCAGCCAAGAAGCCCTGCCACGACTGTCGTCTTCGGGGTACTTCTTGGCATTCCTCGCCAGCTTATCCACGATAGCCGTCGCCACGTCTAAGTGAAGGGCCTCAGCGAAACTCAGGGCATAGATGAGTATGTCTGCCAGTTCTTCGCTCATCATCTTGAGTCGGCCCGCATCCTCTGCCAGCTCCCATGCTTCGTCCTGTGCCGACCACTGGAACTGCTCCATGAGCTCGGCCGCCTCCACAGCGATGGCCATGGTCAGGTTCTTGGGTGTGTGGAACCTTCCCTATTCCCGTCTGTCCCGGAATTCCCTGACCAGCTCCCTCAGTTCGGACAGTGTGGTATCGCTGTCGTTCAAGCTACTCACACCAATCTGGCTCCCTATCATCGAAAGCATCGAAGGTCAGACGCATCTGATCACTGCCGTCGCGACGCACAATGTAGACCTCCCGAGCGTTGAGACCCTCACCGAGACCCGTGTAGGCCACACAGACGATCCACTGTCCATCCGGCGACCATCGAGGCTGTTCTGCTCCCAAGGGGAACGCCGTGATTCGCCTGGCCCCGCTCCCGTCAGCCTGCATGATGTAGATCTGCTGATTGCCATCCCTGTTCGACGTGAAAGCGATCTCATCGCCGCTGGGCGACCACGCGGGCTGCCAATCCTGGGCTGGGTCCTCCGTCACACGGGTGGCGCTCTCCCCGTCCGATGAAATGGTGAAAATGTCCCAGTTGCCTTCACGGTGGCCAGAGAAGAGCAGCGCCGAACCGTCGGGAGCCCAGTTCGGCTGCTCCACCGCGAAATCCTCTTGTGTCAATTGGTACTGGCCGCTACCGTCGGGGTTCATGAGGAACAATTGGCTGGGGCCGTAACGATCCGACACGAACGCGATCGTCCCCTCGTCAGGCGCCCAGCGGGGACAGCGGTCGCCGCCCAAGCTGGCCGTGAGATTCGACCCCCTCCCAGTCTGGAGGTCCAGTAGCCAGACGTCGGAACCACCGTCACCGGCGACAAGCGTGAACAGCAGTTGCTGCTGATCCCTACAAGATGGTTCACGCTTTTGCCCCTGACCACTCGTGATGGACGTCAATTGACGTCCATCGGTCCCCATCCTGTAGATCTCGTAGTTCGTTTCACGGTTGCTGGAGAAGGCGACAACCCCTGGAGGCGGAACGGCCACCACGACTGAGCGCGACTCAACTGCCCCGCCTGAGACAGCGGAAACACGCACGCTTAGTCGATGCTGCCCCAGTAGCTCGGCATGCCAGGAATGGGATACCGACCAATCGCCAACCAGGGCAATCCGAGGGCTGAACATTGCGTCGGCCACAACACCATCTACCAGCAACTCCGATCTGACCAAGCCGCGCCCTGAACTGACGGCGTGAACAACCACAGTCTCGCCTTCAGCGATGATGAAGCCGTTGGCTGGTGATAGGATGCTCACCTGGGAGGCGCCAGCTCCGACCGAAACGTACGTCAGGGCGATAACGCTCAGCGCCAGGCATACGAGGGCGAACAGGAGGCCAAGCAGAACCAGTATCCCTATTCCAGGACGAGGTATTGGCTTACGCACGCCCCTCCACCCTGCCTGCACAGCCCGAGGATTATACGCGCCAACCACCAGAAGCACAATCGCAGAGATCCAACATCGAGACCTCTGCGATCGAGAACACCATGGGTATTCACTTCTGGTTGGCTAGCCGTTATCCCTCGAACGTTATCCCGTCGACGTTGAGGAGCACCTCCCTGCTCGCCGTGGGCCACTTCTTCCACAGCCTGACGAAGAGGGTCAGACTACTGGACTCGGCCTTCACGTTCATGCAGAAAGAGTCCAACTCGTCCGCGGGCTCCGTGCGTGGGTAGACCTTGTCCCATGGAACATCCGTCCAGACAGCGAGCGTCGACCAATCGGTCCCCCCAGTCTGGTCGATGCCCACCTGAGCCACATAGCCCCAACTGATCGGGTCTGGATCTCCCCACAGCGAACGAAGCATGCCATGCATGCACAACTCGTAGGTGGTGCCGGCCGTCACGGAGAGCTTCTGGTAGATGCCCGCGTACCGGTCGGGATCCGATGCCCCGCGACAGAACGTGTTTATCTCGATAAGCTGAGAGTGGGCGCCGTCGTACACCACAGGAGGCCAGGTGTCATCGTGAAAGCTAGCGGTCATCTCGCCGCCGTTGTCAAACTCTTGCCAGGCGTATGCCACACCGTCGACACCAAAGCCACCTTCAAAATCGCCATTCGCCACCAGGTTGGTCCCCGGATCTGCGATGGAGGGCACAACAACGACAACTGCCACGAGGGCCATCAACGCCAGTAAGGATCCTATTCCCGCCCCGATTCTGATTCTCATCGCTCCTCCCTCTCTTCACTCCGTGTAGCCCCAGCAACTGCGCCATCTTGCCGGGCCGTCGCGGCCAACAGGCATGTGGCCGCGTGC
>JBAVWD010000045.1:0-2205 GCA_049697655.1 Anaerolineae bacterium
AGTCAGCACCAGCGCACATATGAGGATCAGCAGGCCCCTCCAGGAGCGTCGCAGCAAGTTGCGCTCGACGAAGGCGGTATGCACCAGGAAGCCGACAAGGACAAGGGGAAATGCCAGGAAGCCCACGTAGAACACCATGCCCAGGCCCAGGCCGATTCCCGAGAGCGCGAAATCCACGTAACGACGGCGGCGTAGGCCTCGCAGCAGGAACCCCAGCGCCACCAGCTCGAAGAGGGGCGTCGCGATGTTGTACATGCCGATGCGACTGAAGTTGATGTTCCAGCGGGAGACGGCCAGAAGGAAGGCCAGGGCCAGACCCCAACGACGGCCGAACAGCTCGCGCCCCACCAGATATCCGGCCGCCACGGCTGCTGTCCCCAGCAGCGCGCTCACCGCCCTGAGGGCCAGTGTCGAGCCTCCCACAAGGCGCAGCGACCCGGCCAGGAGCAAGAGGTAGTGCCCGGCGGAGTTGACTCGCGGCTCGTATACGGGCAGATAGCCAGGATCCTCGAGGATGCGCAAGGCCACGAGTCCATTCTCCGCCTCGTCGTACCACGTGCCATAGGGCAGTGTGTCCAGACCCCAGAGCCTGACCAGGGCACCAAGGGCGACGATAGCCAGGAGCAGGCCCAACTCGCCGCGCGTCCAGGAAGGTTCGGCAGGCACACCTCCCCTCCCTGCGTCCAGCAAGCGGGCGCCCGCCAGCAGCACCACCATGCTTAACCCGTACAGCGACCAACCCGTCGAGGAACCGGTGGGGGAGACAAAACCGTGGAGGGAGAAAACGCCCAGCAGGCCCGCCAGACCCACCAGGGTCACTCCCAGGTAGCGGACCCGCCGTCGGCGGAAGGCGCGCTCCCGCATGTCAGGCGGTGTTTGGGGGCCTGCCTGCCTCCGGAGGCCGTAGACGGCCAGAGAGGCCGCCCCCACATAGAGCAGCCCCGCCGCCACGGTTTGACTGTGACCCAGGCACCACTGCGCGGCGACCCCCAGTGCCACTGCCAGGAAACCGCACAGCAGATAGGAAAACCTGCGCACGATAGCGCCTCCCCGCAACTTGGGCTCCAGGATCACGCCTCCGGACCCCGCGGCGACAGCATCGGCCCGGACCGCATCCTGCCAGCCCCGTCGTCACCTCGCGCGCCTCACGTGGGTCCCTTGCCCGCCGCCGAACAAGCCGCGGGCTCTGTCGCCCATACTACCACTGCTTAGTAACATTGTCAAGGGCATCGCCAAGCAGCACCATGGCGCCGCCGCGTCAGCCAGGACCGAACGTCCAGGAGGCTGCCGTGCCTTGTATGGACGCGCTGGGGCTGCTACAATGAGTCCCGACCGCGCCTTGGCCGCAGCATGCGCAGGCTTGACCCTCGAACTATGGACCAACAGACCGAGAGACAGAGGCCGCTGGAGCAGATCGAAGCCCAGGCCGATCCCCACTACCAGGGGGTGATTCAGAGATCGATCCCCTCACCTCTCAAGGCCTACGGCCTCCGCGTCTCGCAGATCAGACAGATCGTGCGGGCCTGGCGGCGGGAGCACCGAGACGTGTCCATCGACGACCTCCTTCCCCTGGTGGAGGCGTTGTGGGCCGGCGAATCTCGTGAGGAGCGCTTGACAGCGCTGGAGCTGCCGCAGCACTACCCCTTCGCCCTCTCCCAGCTCACCTGGGAGCACTTCGACCGGTGGCGAGGCGACCTGGACAACTGGGAGCTCACCGATGTGCTGGGGGTGGGGGTCCTCGGACCCTGGGTGGCCGCTTCCATAGAGCGGAGAGAACAACACCTGTGGGACCTGGTGCAGGACCGGGACATCTGGAGCCGACGGCTGGGGCTGGTGTCCATCGTGGGGCTCAACCGGGCGGGGGCAGGCGGCGACCTGACCCCCCTCGCTCTGGGCCTCATCGACCAGGTGAAGGGAGAGCCCGATCATACCATAACCAGAGCTATCTCCTGGGTCCTGCGGGAGCTTGGCAAGGACCACCCACGGGAGGTAGCAGCTTACCTGGAGGAGAACGGCGATCTCCTCCCCAACCATGTGCTGCGAGAGGTGACTAACAAGCTGACCACGGGCCGCAAGGACGGTGGCCCCACGATGTGAGCCGTTTCTCCGCCCCGGGGGACAAAGACCTGGCCGCCTACTGGGGCATGAACGTGGTGTACTACACGCAACCGATCGCCCCTGCCTACCTCCTCGCCGGTCACTCTC
>JBAVWD010000046.1:0-3955 GCA_049697655.1 Anaerolineae bacterium
TGGGCATTCCTCAGACCTGTTACGCGGTGCCCATGCTGGCCCACACGGTTTGGTCCTGCTGCTACTTTAGAGGCGCGAAGGTGTTGGAGGTAGTAGAGGAGGTCGAACGTGAACCCGGCCGGACATCACGTCGCCAGCCCATGGTTCCTTCGGTCTGGCACAGGGGAGCACATGGGTTGCGCGCCGACGCAACCTCGGCGCCACCGTTTGCTGCCCCTCTTCATCTACAATACAATGGGTGTGTTGCAGATGGAAGCGATTCGCCATAAAGGAGCACTCCGGCACCTTTGTCAGCGTGCTGGGACGAAGGCGGTACTTGATCTAGAGGAGAAGTGTTCAGAAAGGTCCTGGTAGCCAATCGAGGGGAGATCGCGGTGCGCGTGCTGCGCGCTTGCCGGGAGTTGGGCCTGGGCACAGTGGCCGTATACTCCGACGCGGACAGGACTGCACTCCACGTCCGCTACGCCGACGAAGCCTACCATATTGGGCCGCCACCGGCGACGCAGAGCTATCTCTGCATCGACAAGATCATCGACGTGGCCAAGAAGGCCGACGTGGATGCCGTTCACCCCGGCTATGGCTTCCTGGCGGAGAACCCTGCCTTTGCCCGCGCCTGTCGGGATGCAGGCCTGGCCTTCGTTGGGCCAAGCCCAGAGTCCATGGAGTTGATGGGCGACAAGGCGGCTGCCCGTCGTACGTCGGCAGAAGTGGGCATTCCCATCCTGCCTGGAACGGACCACGAGATCGAGGACGAGGAAGAGGCCAAGGCGGTGGCGAAGCAGATTGGGTTTCCGCTGCTGGTCAAGGCCGCAGTGGGCGGCGGTGGAAAAGGCATGCGCACTGTCCACTCTCCAGACGAACTGCCCTTTGCGGTCATGGCCGCTCGAAGAGAGGCGCAGTCCACCTTTGGAGACGGGGCGATCTATCTTGAGCGGTTGGTCGAAGGGGCCCGGCACATAGAGGTCCAGATTCTGGGCGACCAGCACGGCAACATCGTCAGTCTGGGGGAGCGCGAGTGCTCCCTTCAACGCCGGCATCAAAAACTCCTGGAGGAAGCTCCATCCATGGCCCTGGACGCAGAGCTGCGCGCCCTTCTGGGAGAGGCTGCCATTGCGCTGGCCCGGGCCGTGGATTACACCAACGTGGGCACCGTCGAATTCCTGCTGGACAAGGACAAGAACTACTACTTCCTGGAAATGAATACCCGCCTCCAGGTGGAACACCCGGTTACGGAACTGGTCAGCGGGGTCGACATAGTGAAAGAACAACTGCGCATCGCTTCCGGTCGCGTTCTCAGATACTCGCAGGACGACGTGAAGACCAAGGGCTGGGCCATGGAGTGCCGCGTGTGCGCCGAGGACCCCTACGACAACTTCCTGCCCTCGACAGGACGTATCACTGGGCTCCACGAGCCTACGGGGCCTGGGGTGCGCGTGGACAGCGGCATCTACGAAGGGTTCGACGTGTCGTTATACTACGACCCGCTGATCAGCAAGCTGAGTGTCTGGGGGGAGACTCGGGGCGAGGCCATACTGCGTATGCGGCGCGCGCTGGATGAGTACCGCATCATCGGCGTGAAGACGAACATCCCTTTTCACCAACAGATCGTAAACCACACGGAGTTCATCTACGGGCAGTTCGACACCACCTTCGTCGAGCAGCGGTTCGCCATGCAGCAAGCGAACGGCACCGACCTTCTCAGAGCCGCGGCCATCGCCGCAGCCATGGTGGCCCATGAGCGACGCCAGCATACAATGACCATGCTGACACAACAAGAGGGGTTCCCGACGGGTAGTAGCTGGAAGATGGCCGGACGCCGGGAGGCTATGGGAACGTGACCTACGTGGCCAGTGTTGGTGGCGAATCGTTCCACATCAGGATGGACGAACCGGAGGCGCTCGTCGTCAACGACGAACATCACTCGGCGAGTTTGGAGAGCGCTGGCGGGCCATCCCTCTATTCGCTGATCGTAGACCACTCATCCTATGAGGTTCACGTGGAAGAGCGCGAGGGCAACTATCGCGTTCTGCTTCTGGGACAGGTCTACGACGTCCACGTGGAGGACGAGGGCACACGACGCGTGACCAGAGCCCGGAGGGAGCACCAGGCAGCAGAAGGGGAAGACATCATCATCAGATCGCCCATACCGGGCCTCATCTTCGACGTGCCAGCGAAGGAGGGTCAGGAGGTGAAGAAGGGTGATATCCTGGTCATAGTCGAGGCCATGAAAATGGAGAACGAGATCCGCGCACCAAGAGACGCCACTGTCAAGGCGACCTTCGTCGCTCCAGGCGACGCCGTGGACAAGGGGACACCCCTGGTCACCCTGTCCTGATGGACTTCGTCATACCCGCGGCGACAGATGCCGCCACGCTCGCCGCCTCCCTCAGATTGCCTCTGAACTCCACGATGCTGTTCTCTTCCGCCGAATCGGATATTGCCCGCACGATGACCCACGGCACTCCGTTCATCTGGCAGACCTGCGCCACCGCCGCACTTTCCATGTCCACGCAGTCCCCGCGGAAGGTCTCCCACAGCCACTGCCGCCTGTCCTGGCTGACGATGGCCTGGTCTCCGGTCAGCACCTTGCCGGGCCGACAACGGTCAGCTAGATTCAGCTCCTTCGCCGCTTCCAGAGCGAGCTTCGCCAGCCCTGCGTCTGCCCCTAGCCAGCGCCTTCTGAACTTCTTCAGGAGCTCTGGATCGCCGGGGTCGAAGTCATGCTGCAAGGCCCTCTGGGAGATGACGATGTCACCGGTGTGGAGCCGTGGGTTGACGGCTCCCGCGACGCCGGTGCAGATGACGGCTTCGATGGAGAATCGATCTATGAGATACTGCGTGCAGGCCGCCGCCTTGACCTTCCCCACACCTCCGGCAACGGCCACCACCTGGCAGTCGCCTATCTTTCCCTGATGAATAATGCGCCTGCCCCACTTGGAGGTCTCCACGTCCTCCATGGACTGAAGCAGAGGGTCGATCTCCTCTTTGAGCGCGGCAATGATGCCCACACGCATCTGCTGATCTTCCGAGTCCCTACCTGTGGGTGCCAGGCGGAGCCTGGTCCCCACCCACTTCCAGCATTGGACGATAGCTCCAAGAAGGCTAGACTACCTCGATGCCAGCCGGCCCCTCGACAGCCTCACCTACGACCCAGTACTGCTGACCTGCCTTGGAGAAGACATCAGCCAGCCTCTCCGCGTCATCGGGCGCCACGCAGATGAGCAGGCCACCCGAGGTCTCAGGCGTGTACAGCAGCATCTGCATCTCGTCCCCTACTCCAGCGGCAAAAGTGACGTGGCGGTGGTAGGCGTCCCTGTTGCACGACGCCCCTCCTGGGAACAGCCACTCGTCCGCGTACTGCTTTGCGCCATCAAGGAAAGGTAGCCTATCTATGTGAAACCTCAGGGTAACCGCACTCAGTTGCGCCACTTCGTAGGAGTGACCGACGAGCGCAAAGCCGGTGATGTCCGTAACGGCGTGGACCTCCACCTGCTTCATCAGTTGGGCAGCCTTGCGATTGAGCGCGAGCATCTGCTCCACCGCGCCTCGCAGGTGAGCCTCCTCGGCCACTCCCCCTTTGGCCGCCGTGGTGATAATGCCCACACCGAGGCGTTTGGTCAGGAACAACACGTCGCCCGGTTGTGCTCCGACTTTGGTGGCGATCTCGGCTGGATGAACAAAGCCCATCACCGCCAAGCCGTACTTGGGCTCTTCGTCATCCAAGGTGTGCCCGCCGGCAATCACTCCGCCCGCTTCAGCCACCTTCTCGGCGCCCCCCCGCAGGATCCCGGATACAATCTCCGCAGGCATGGCGGGAGGAAACCCGCAGATATTGAGAGCCACAACCACCTCGCCGCCCATGGCGTAGACGTCGCTCATGGCGTTGGCCGCGGCGATAGCACCGTACCAGTACGGGTCATCAACGATGGGGGTGAAGAAGTCCACGGTGTGGATG
>JBAVWD010000047.1:0-2392 GCA_049697655.1 Anaerolineae bacterium
GGGACTGGTGGTCCGGCTGGAGGGCGGAGGGAAGGTGGGGGACAAGTTCAGGGAGTTGCTCCAGCTCGGGAAGGATGATGAGCTCCATCGGTCTCGGCGTAACCTGGCCGAGCTGGGCATCGGCACCAACCCTAACGCCAAGCAGCCGGACAACGTGCTAGAGGCGGAGAAGATCAAGGGTACGGTGCACCTGGCCATCGGGGATGACTTCCACATGGGAGGCACGGTGGTGGCGGACCTGCACGAGGACTTCGTCATCCCGAAGCCCGACCTGTTGCTCGATGATCGGTTGGTGATCGAGGGTGGGGAGTGGAGGTTTTGAGTCAGAATAGGGCCGGAAGCGGGGTCCTACATTGCCGATCAGGTCGGACTTGGCGGGAGCGAGGACCTGACAAAGCCGCCAGACCTCTCGTCGATGCTGACTTTCTCCGCGTACCGGTTCGTGCCCCCTGTATCTTGCTGGGTTTGCTGTGCTCGGTCTGTGCGCGACGGTCGAGAGGTTACCGAGTCAGGCAGCCAAGTTTCTAGTCGGACAACCCCACCGCTGTTCCCTGGTTGGAGTCTGCTTGCGGTCTGACAACCGCCTTTTGCGGACCAGTGGCCTGTTATTGCACCTCCACCGTCGCGTACTGCTCGTAGCTGTTGCCGTCCAGGTCCTGCACGATGAAACCGAGGATGTATTGTCCTGGTGCGGCGTCCAGTTCCTTCCAGCTGAACATCTGGTTGCCGAAAGTCAACGTGCCCCCTTGCTGGCTGGCCTTCTGCACTACCTTGCCCTGCGCGTCGAGGTCCAGCCACTTCTCCAGCACGGTGAACGTGTCTCCTCGCTGGGGGTAGATCTCGCGTGGGGACCCGGTCCCATTCTCGCCGGTAAAGCCGAACACCTGGCGCAACCAGCCATCGCGGAAGTAGAGCCGGGCGTACCGGGATTCACCGCTGGTGTAGGTGTAGATACCGTCGACCCTGTACGTGGCCTCCTCGGGGGTGGCGCCATAATCCTCAGGCATGAGAGCCGCCGTCACTGAGTTCGTGCCGTCGCTGATGGCGAACATCAGTGGTTCCCACTCGAACTCCAGGGTGAACTCGGGCTCAGGCCAGACCGGATAGTAGACCCCGTCGATCTCTTGCGTGGTTGAACTCTCTATGTAGTCCGTGTCGGCGACGAAGATCGAGTTGGACTGCTGGTCATAGAAACCGGTGAAGAACAGCACATAGCCCAAGTTCTGGCCGCGGATGTCCATGCTCAGCAGCACCGGACGGCCGGGAGCCGCGACCGTGTTGGAGAGGTCGACGTCCGATAGCTCGAAGGTTCCTGACCCCGGCCCACTCACCGCCGTGCCTGGCCCGGGTACCGTGGGCTCTCGGGGCGCGGCCTCGAAAGTCTGCCCGGTGTAGTGGTAGGCCAGAAAGTCATCCCACAGCGACTCGCTGGCAAACCGGCTGGCAAGGCCTGTGTAGGATTGAGGTCCGGCGACGGGGGACTCGAAGAGCTGCGAGTTGGGGAAGTAGATCGACACTCCGGTGGCGCCCTTTTTGGCCGAGCCATGCTTTTCGGCGATAACCGCCTGCTGCAACGCAGCCAGCACGGCATCGGCCTCCTCGCCGACCGCCCCACCCGCGCCCGTCTGTTTCAGCAACTGGACGAAGTTGCCCAGGTCGATGTAGGAGGGTGGTACCTGCCCGCCAAAGACGCTGGTGAAGGACGGGGCGTAGGCGCGCGCCCGGGCCACCTCGCTCTGGTTCGCCTGCTGAAGGGCAAAGGACAGCTCGTTGATGCTGTCCACCAGCGGCGTCACCGCCGACAAGTCCAGCGCGGCGAGGGTGCTGTTCTGCCCCATCTGGCTGACCAACTGGTCGGCGCTGGCCGGGCCAGCCAAGGAAAACAACCCGCCCAGAGGCGAGCTGTCCCGTAGCAGGTCCGCCCGCGCCTCGTCGTCCAAGATCCGCTGGTCCTCCTCGACATAGCCCTGCACGATCAGTTGCCCCAACTCTGCGCCAGTCATGTCAGGGTCACGCTGGAGTGCCTCGAGAAAGCTAGTGTAGGCCCACCCCAGAGCTGGCTCCGTCTCCTGAGAGAGCACCGAGTAGCGGGCATGTGGTGCCAGCGCGGTCATTACTTCCAGGTGGCCCATCAGGCACGCATCCAGGCCCACCATCTCGAACTTGTCCAGGCCGGTCTGGTCCCGGATCGTCTGCAAAGCCCCGTCCAGCTCCATCAGGTACAACTGGTCGCCGAGCGCGGAAGACAGCGGCGTGCTGCGATCGCCCGAACCTCCAGGCGCCGCATCGCTCCAGCCCCCCGGCCAGCCCATGCCGTGGTCGGAGAGGATCAGCAGGTGCTTGTCGGCCGGGAAGGTCTGTATGGCCCAGGTGACGAAGTCGACTAGCGTGT
>JBAVWD010000048.1:0-9613 GCA_049697655.1 Anaerolineae bacterium
GGCTCTTCGACAAGATCACGTAGACGGCGAGTCTCGGTCCGTCACGCGTCCCTCATGATCTCGCTGACGAACGACGTACCATGGGGCAAGGGGTCGATCCCCAGCAACTCGGCGATCGTCGCCCCCATATCAGCGAAGCTATCCCGCGTTCCCAGGTTCACTCCCGCCTTCACCGGCGCACCGCAGACCAGAAGTGGGACATACTCCCGGGAGTGATCAGTGCTGGGAGTGGTTGGATCATTGCCGTGATCGGCCACGATGAACAGCACATCTCGGGGCTTCATGGTCCCCGTTACTTGGGGTAGCTGAGAGTCAAAGGCCTCCAGCGCCGCCGCGTACGCCTCCGGGTTGTTGCGATGTCCGAAGAGCATATCAAACTCGATCAGGTTGGCGAGGATCATGCCTTGACCCTCCTTGCGGAGGAGTTCGATCACCTTCTCAGCCGCAACCTTGTTGTCCACCGTGTGATAGCAGGCTGTAAGCCCGCGCTTGGCGAAAAGGTCGTCCACCTTGCCCACGCCGATCACCTGGTGTCCAGCCCCCACAAGACGCTCCAGGAGCGTGGGCTCCGGCGCCGCCAGGGAGAAGTCCCTGCGGTTCTGAGTGCGCGTGAAGCTCCCCGGCTCACCCACGAAAGGCCGCGCGATGACCCGGCCAACCGCGTGCTCACCGCTCAGCATCTCCCGCGCAACCATACAGATCCTGTACAGCTCCTCCAAGGGAATGACCTCTTCGTGAGCAGCCACCTGAAACACGCTGTCCGCCGAGGTATAGACGATGGGCGACCCGGTGCGCATGTGCTCGGCGCCCAACTGGTCGATGATCACCGTGCCAGAGATGGCCACATTTCCCAGAGTCTTCCTGCCGATGCGGCGTTCGTATTCCTCGATGAGGCCCCTTGGGAAGCCATCGGGGTACGTTGGCAGTGGCCTTGGTGACACAACCCCCATTAGTTCCCAATGGCCGATCGTGCTGTCCTTCCCTGGCGATACCTCCGCCATACGCCCATAGTCCCCGGAAGTGTCCGCCATCGGAGGCACTCCCACGATGTCTGTGACATTGCCGAGTCCCAGCAGGCCCAAGTTGGGCAGGGTCAGTCCCCCGACCGCGCGCGCCGTGTTGCCCACCGAATTGCTGCCCTCATCACCGAAGTCGGCGGCATCCGGCAGAGCTCCTACACCGACGCCGTCCAGAACTATGACCGTCGCCCTATCCACGTTCCACATCTATTGGCCCCCTGGCGTACTATACATGATGTGCCATCGTCCGACAATGTGGAGCCCTTGCCCAGCCGCGCTCCTTGTGGTATACTTCAATAAACGCCGCTTGTTGCCGGCGGGAAGCAGTGCCTTGCTCCGGCTGGCCATTGCGGCAGGCCCGGTTACTCAGGAGAGCCATGATGAAGAAGGGAAGGGTTTTCTACGGCGCTCGCCCGACAGGGAGACAGCACATTGGCAACTACCTGGGAGCAATCCAGAACTACGTCGCGCTTCAGGAAGAGTACGAGTGCGTCTACTGCGTGGTCGATCTGCATGCCCTCACCACCCTCACCGAGACCGAGAAGTTGAAGGTCAACACACAGGAGATGGTGCTCGACTGGCTGGCCGCCGGGATGGACCCCAAGAAGAGCATCATCATCGTGCAATCCCACGTGCCACAGGTCACTGAACTCCACACCATCCTGTCCATGGTCACACCCATGGGCTGGCTCACCAGATTGCCCACCTTCAAGGAGAAAGTCCGCCTACAGCCCGACAACGTCAACTATGGCCTTCTGGGGTATCCAGTGCTCATGGCCGCAGACATCGCCCTCTACAAAGCAGACACCGTACCCGTGGGAGAGGACCAGGCGCCACACCTGGAGTTTACCCGAGAGATCGTGCGACGTTTCAACTACCACTTTGGTCCGACTCTTGTCGAGCCTCAGATCAAGCTGACGCCCTTCCCGCGGGTGATGGGCCTCGATGGAGTCAACAAGATGAGCAAGTCCCTCGACAACCACATCGAACTGGCCAGCAGCCCCGAGGAAATCGAGAGCCGGGTGATGACCATGGTCACGGATCCGCAGCGAAGATACCGCACGGATCCAGGGCGCCCGGAAGTGTGTAATGTGTTCGCCTTCCACGGCTTCTTCTCGAAGGAACAGGTGGAAGAGATAGAGACCCAGTGTCGCAGTGCGCAGATCGGGTGCGTGGATTGTAAGCGGACCCTGGCTCGCAACCTGGCAGCGAGTCTAGCGCCGTTCAGGCAGCGGCGGGAGGAGCTGGCCCAAGATGTGCAGCTAGTGTGGGACGTCCTTTCCGATGGAGCCACCAGAGGATCGAGAATAGCTCAGGAAACCATGACCGAGGTCAAGCGAAACGTGGGTCTGCCCTGAGGTGCAAGAGGAAGCGAGATGGACAAGGCTCAGCAATTCACCGCACTCATGCAGTATGTCGAGGAGGATCCTGGAGTGCTTTCCCGGTACGGAGAGATCGGGAAGGCCATGCTCGAGCAGATTGAGCAGGCCTGCTTGCTCGAGGACGCCGAGGCCCTGAGCGAGAGCATCGACGGCTTCCTGGACCTCCTGATGGGCTCCGACACCATGAGGGGATTCACGCCTGTCGGATCCCAGAAATCCGTTGAGCAGTTCAACAGCGTGCGCAAAGCCACAAGATCAGTTCTGGACAAGATCCAGAAGTAGCCCCATGCGCGCAGTCCACACGCCCACCTGCGTCTTCGTACAGGGCTGCTTGTATGAGGACCACGGCGAAGGCCAGGTCAGGAGTAGACTTGGCGACCTGCTCGGCCTCTTGCAGGCCAAGGTGACGAGCGAGAGCGAGCAGGGCCTCATCGCTCACGGAAGCATTGATGAGGACTACGAACTGTACGTCAAGTTGCTGCCCGGACACGACTACTGCGTGCTGCAAGTGTGGGCTACACCCATCGCAGACGACTATCACGATTCCTTCGACAGGGTACTCCATTTCGTGAACAGCTGGCTGCCCCAGCATACGGGCGCGCATCTGCTCACGGACCTTCCTCCTCTCTTTTCCCTTAACGTTCTCGCCTGCCAGGAAATGCTGTCCGAAGATGAACTGGCCACCCTCTTTCCCGATGGCCCCGAGTTGGTGAGCAGCATGGTCCACTCCGGCAGGGCGTTGTTGATCGCCGGCCACAAGCCCCCGCGCCACCTTTACGTTGTGACTCCGGTTCAGGCCATGCTACCCAACGAACTGCTGTCCACAGTCATAGACGATGTCTCTCGCATGGAGATGTACTTCAACAAGATCATGTCCTTCTACGACGTGTATCCTGAGATCTACGCCGGGGTCAGTGCTGCGGACGAAGAGGTCATTGTACAGATGGAGGAGATCTCTGGGAGACTGAGCGATGCGGACACGACGGCGCTGGGGCGCTGGCTGGCTAGGATAAGCCACATCTACGGCAATCTGTCGATCATCTCCAAGGGCCTGCGACAGGATTCCTTCTCTTTGCACTCTAATCTGAGCAACATCAACTCCATCCTCCGCACGTGGGACGAGGAGAGGGCCTCCAGCCAAGCGCCGACATCGGAAGTGCTGCTGAACGATGCGGAAATGGTGTGCGGGGCCTACGATGGGCTGTCAGACCGGATTCAAGGCATCCAAAGCCAACTGGGGAACATGATCGCCATGGTAAGGGCGAGGATAGAGCTGGGGCAACAGGAGCAGAGCCTTCAACAGTTAGCGGACTTGGTGAAGATGCAGAAGACGATGGATGTCCTGGAGTTTGTCTTCCTGGCCGCAGTGCTTCTGGAGATCTTCGGCTTCATCTTCGCTGGCCTGGGGGAAGTCTGGGGACAGGCGAACACGACGGCCATGAGCTTCCACTACGTCCTCACGCACCTGGCGGAGTATCCTGCACTACTCACAGCGCTGTTCGCCCCTGCGGTCCTCGTCCTCTCGTACTTCCTCGTGAGACTGGCGGGCAGACTCATTCACTGAGTCCGAGCCTGAGTCACAGCGTCTGGTACTCTGCACGACGGCTGGTATCCGCTCTCGGCAAACCCCCGAATGGGCCTAGACCGAGCCCTCGAACTCGCTCCTGACTTCGTCGCCGAAAGCCTTCGCCGCGTCGCTGCCTTTCTGGAGCAAGCCACGCGCCTCGTCCGCCGCCACTAGCCGGACGATAAGTCGCCTCTCACCGGCTTCCTCATCGATCTGGGCGACGATAGGCACCTTTCGGGTGAACAGGTAGATGCCAGCCACAATCCCGGCCAGGCCAGCCATCGGCACCAGCAAGCCAGCAAGCCAGCCCAGAACGAAGGAACGTGGCACCGCCATCAGGTCATCCAAAGAGCGCGCCAAACCCGCAGGAGATCCTTTCCTCCATCTGCTGCCACCCGCCATGGTACTAGCCCTCCTCGTAGTACGGCCCCGCGGCCTCCAGCCCAGTGCCCAGGTGCCTACCTCTCTCTCTTTCCACCTGCTCTCTGACAAGCGTGACTATCTCCTGAGGAGTGACCAGGCCCAGGACGGGCTTACCATCCTCCCCAACCTCCACCGAGGGCAGCTTCCCTGTCAGCAGATAGAGGAGTACATTGCCAGCTACCACAACGAACCCCGCTAGACCCAGAACGAAACCCGTTCCAAACGCCAGCCTCTTCAATGCAGACATTCCGGCCTCCTCCTCTGCAAAAGGTCATGGGCCGCCCGACGGGGCACGCACGCCTCGATGGAATCAGACGTCCTCGTCTTGTTCAGTCTCATCGGGATCAACAGCTGTGCTCTCATCCGGCGTGAGGTCCGCCTCGTCGGAGTCCGCCTCCGTGGCCACCCCCACAGGCTCTTCGGGCCGATCGGACTCCTCGGCCTGCTCCTCGGACACGACGGTATCGTTCAAGGCGTTTTCTTCTTCCGCTTCCGACTTGGGCTCAGCTTCTTCCTCCACCTCAGCGAGAACTCCGTCCTCCGGCGCCGGAGGTATCGCGCTCTCGACATCCACCGGCAGCTCTTCGTCCTGCTCAGATTCGGGTTCCAGCTCAACCCCCTCCCAGTCACCGGCTGGCTCCTCCACCCCCGGCTCTTCCTGGCTGGGTGCCTGCTCCAACTCGGGTTCCAGGCCCCGATCATCGGCCTCGACTGCCACCTCCGCAATCACGACCTCGGCCGCGGCTTCGGGAGAGACGCCCTCGTCAAACGCCGCCGCCAATTCGGCCTCGACCTCCATCTCTGGCTCGACAGAGAGCGGTACTTCAGGCTCGAACTGGACCGTGGGCTCTTCCTCAGTCTCGGCCAGGGACACGTCCAGCGCGGGCTCCCCCCCGGCCTCGCCTTCCTCTGCTGTCTCTGCCCACGCCTCCTCGCCCTCGACCTCCTCGCGACTCGGCGCCTGCTTGAGGCTGAGGCCCATCCGCTGGCGATCACCGTCCATGCTCAGTATCTTGACGTACAACTCCTCGCCTTCCCTCACCAGATCGCGAGGTGCGAAGTCACCGTCAGATAGCTCGGTGACATGAATGAGACCTTCTATCCCGTCCTCTATGCGCGCGAAAGCACCGAAATCAACGATGTTGGTGACGGTGCCCTTGACGATCTGTCCGACCTCATACTTCTCCTCGGCCACGTGCCAGGGATCCGGCTGCAGACGCTTGAGGCTGAGGCCAATCCTCTTTCTGTCACGATCGACCCGCAGCACGTACACCTCTACCTCTTCTCCGACCGTGAGCACGTCCCGAGCATGCTTGACGCGCCGCCACGACAACTCGGAGATGTGGATCAGGCCGTCGGCGCCTCCGAGGTCCACGAAAGCGCCGAACTCACAGAGATTCCTCACCTTACCAGAACGAATATCCCCCTCCTGGAGTTGGTCCAGGAGCTCATCCTTCCGCTGATCACGCCACTCACGCGAAGCCGCACGCTCGGAGAGAATCAGGCGGCGCCTCTGGCGATCTACTTCTATGACCTTGAGCAGGAGTTGCTGCCCTTCCATCTTGGACAGCATACCCAGTCGCTCCTCATGACCGCTCCTCCTGCTCAAACCGCCGAGCTGCGACGCCGGCACAAAACCCCTTATCTGACCAAAGTAGACCAGGAGTCCGCCCTTGTTGTGCCCAGCGACCGTGCCCTCGAATACCTCGCCCTCCTCTAAGAGCTTCTCCGCCCTGCGCCAGTCCTCCATCGTACGGGCCATGTTGAGCGACACAATGACGTCTCCGTCTGCGCTCTCTGGCCTCAGTACGTAGACCGGCACCTTGTCGCCCACCTGTATCTCTGACAGGGCCTCCTCACCCATTCTCTCCAGGTCACCCTTGGGCACGACACCCTCAGTCTTGCCGCCGATGTCAACGATTATCTCGTCGTCATCAATCCTGAGCACCTCGGCGTACCTGATATCGCCTCGCTTCGGCCGTTTATAGTCGTACTCATCACTGAGGAATTTCCACATGGGCGACACGCTCGCTTCGTCGTTGTTGGATTCCTCTTCGCCCACTATCGTCTCTGCCATGGCAATCCAGATATCCCCCTTCAGCTTTGGCTTCCACATGTCTGGGGAACTGCAGCCCGCCACTACGGCTGCCTGCAGTGCCCCAATCAGCGGCCGCACTCCAAGGCCCGAACCCCACTGGCCATGAGCCTTACTGGGTTGCAGCCAACTCCGGTTCAGCAACTACCCCCTCTTCTTCCTCATCGAACTCCAATTCAGCAATTGCCCCCTCTTCTTCCCCCTCAAACTCCGCTTGTACCTCCTTCTCCTTCTCCTCTGACTGAAATCCGGTCCCCGCGGGGATGAGCTTGCCAATGATCACGTTCTCCTTCAGCCCCCGCAGTTCGTCGCGCCTGCCCTCTATCGCTGCTTGAGCCAACACGTTTATCGTGTGCTGGAAGGATGAGGCCGACAGGAAACTCTCCGTGCTGAGCGCCGCCTTGGTGATCCCAAGAAGTACCTGGCGCGCGGTCGCCGGCCCGCCGCCATCCTCCATCACCCGTCGATTGGCCTCCTCGAATGCCAGACGCTCCACGGTTTCCCCCAGCATGAAGTCGGTATCCCCTGGCGAGGTTATGAGAACCTTGCTAAGCATCTGACGCACGATCATCTCGATGTGCTTGTCGTTGATCGTAACACCCTGCGACCGGTAGACCCGTTGTATCTCCTCTAAGAGGTAAATCTGCACCGCCTCTCCACCCTGGATGCGGAGTACCTCGTGTGGGTTCAAGGGCCCCTCGGTCAACTGTTCGCCGGCGACCACTTCCTGGAGGTTCCTAACATGCAACCGAGCATTGGAGGCAACCTCGTATTCGGTCCTTATCTGCTCCTCGCGGTAGACGGTGATCCGCTTGTCATCCCTGATCACCCTGCCTTCAGTACCTGCGGTAACTTGGCCGAACCGGGCGCTTCCTTGGGTCCCTCGCTGTGCCAGCACCGCGCCCTTCTCGATCTCGTCGCCGTCCTCAACGATGAGTCGGTATCCTAGCGGTATCTCGTGCTCCTCGCGGAATACGTCCGTTGCCGTGAGCACGATCTTGCGCATACCATCCTCATGCAGTATCTGGACATTCCCGTCCATGTCCGCGATGATGGCTTGCCCTTTCGGGCTCCGTGCCTCGAAGAGCTCTTGCACCCGCGGAAGACCGTGGGTGATGTCTCTGTGTTCGCCCTCAACCACGCCTCCCGTGTGGAAAGTCCGAAGAGTGAGCTGGGTTCCGGGCTCTCCGATGGACTGAGCAGCGACGATGCCTACCGCCTCGCCGAGCCTGACCAACCCTTCTCTGGCCAGGTCTCTACCGTAGCACTTCTTGCATACGCCATACCTGAGCTCGCACGTCAAGGGGGATCGCACAAACGCCTCTTGCACGCCGGCTTCCTCAATCTCAACGAGATGTGCGCGGCTGATCATCTCTCCCTTCTCCACGATGACCTGACCGGTCTCGGGATGGAGGATGTCGCTCGCCGCCACCCTACCCCAGACGCGCTCCTCGAGAGACTCGCCAATCTCCTCAGATCGCCCTGCTCTGATCCATACGCCATTCTCCGTGCCGCAGTCCTCAGCATTCACAATCGAGTCCTGGGCCACGTCCACCAAACGTCGAGTCAGATAACCTGCATCTGCCGTCCGCAGAGCGGTATCCGCCAAGCCCTTGCGTGCTCCGTGAGTGGAGATGAAGTACTCCAGCGCTGTGAGCCCTTCTCGGAAATTGGAGCGAATGGGCAACTCGATGATGCGACCGGAGGGATCGGCCATGAGACCACGCATGCCGGCCAGCTGCCGCACGGGCTGGAATCCACCTTTGGTAGAGCCAGAAGCAGCCATGAGCCTAATGGAACCCATGGGATCCAAAGCCTCTGCCACCGCTTCTGTGACCTCGTCCATGGCCTCCGTCCATAGCTCTACCTTCTTCACGTACTGCTCATTCTCAGTGATGAGGCCTCGACGATACTGGCGATCGATGTCCTCGGCCTCCGCTGACACCTCCTTGAGAATGCGCTCCTTCTCCTCCGGTATGGTGATGTCGCTCACGGCGATCGTCAATCCGGACTGGGTCGCATATCTAAAGCCCAGTTCCTTGATCTCGTCGACCATGGTCGCGGTGGCCTCAGGACCAAGCTTGTGATAGCACTCGGCTACCAACTGCCTCAGCTTGCCCTTGTCCATTTCCTCATTGCGGTATCTCAGCTCCTCGGGCAAGGCGGAGTTGAAGATGGCTCGGCCCACAGTAGTGTCTATGAGTCTGGTGAGTCTTCTCTTCGTGACCAGAACCTTGGCCCGCAGCTTGATCTTGGCATGCAGGTTCACCTGTCCCAGTTCATAAGCCAGAGTGACCTCATCAATGTCCGCAAAGACCTTGCCCTCCCCCTTGCACCCGTCCTCCTCAACCGTCAGGTAGTAGCAGCCCAGCACTATGTCCTTCGTAGGACTGACCGTGGGTTCGCCACTGGAGGGCAACAGCAGGTTCCGGCTCGACAGCATCAACTCCCTGGCTTCCTTCTGCGCCGCCTCCGAAAGAGGCACATGCACAGCCATCTGATCACCGTCGAAGTCGGCATTGAATGCACTGCACACCAGGGGATGTATCTGTATCGCGTTGCCTTCCACCAACACCGGTTCGAAGGCCTGGATGCCAAGCCTGTGCAGAGTAGGTGCCCGGTTGAGCAGTACAAGATGATCCTTAACCACCTCGTCCAGAACCTCCCACACCTCGGGACGCATCTGCTCAATGATACGCCTGGTTCCCTTCACGTTGTGGGCATAGCTATGCTCCACCAGCCTCTGCATGACAAAGGGTTTGAACAGTTCCAGAGCCATGCTCTTAGGCAGTCCGCACTGGTGCAGCTTCAGGTGAGGACCGATGACTATGACAGAGCGACCAGAGTAGTCAACGCGCTTGCCGAGGAGGTTACGTCTGAACCTCCCCTGCTTGCCCTTCAGCATGTCAGAAAGAGACTTCAGCTTCCGCCTGCCTCTAGACGAGATCGCCTTGCCACGGCGGCTGTTGTCAATTAGTGAATCCACGGCCTCCTGAAGCATCCGCTTCTCGTTGCGCACGATGACGTCGGGCGCTCCCAGCTCCACCAGCTTCTTGAGACGGTTGTTCCGGTTGATCACTCGCCTGTACAAATCGTTTAGATCGCTGGTCGCAAATCGACCCCCATC
>JBAVWD010000049.1:0-4044 GCA_049697655.1 Anaerolineae bacterium
AATGGCATCATCGGGGAGAGTACAGAAGGAGAAAGGCTGCCATGGCAACCAGGTATGCATTCTTCGAGGGTAAAATCGTGCCCATAGATGAGGCAAAGGTCAGCATCATGACCCACGCCTTCAACTACGGAACGGGCTGCTTCGAGGGTATTCGCGCCTACTGGAACGCACCCCAGGAGCAGCTCTACGTTCTCAAGCTTAAAGAGCATTATGAACGGCTTCTGCACTCCTGCAAGATCATCCTCATCTCCCTACCCTACACCGTGGACGATTTGTGTGGCTTCACCCTGGAGCTGCTCCGGAAGGAGGGCTTCCGCGAGGACACCTACATCCGTCCCCTGGCCTACAAGGCCGATTCCGGAGTGGGCGTCAGGCTGCACGACCTGAGAGACGAGTTTGCCATCTTCGCCACTCCCTTCGGCAAGTACATCGAGAGAGAGGAAGGCGCCAAGGTCGGGGTGTCATCCTGGCGCCGCATCAACGACAACTCCGTCCCCGCGCGGGCGAAGATCACAGGCGCCTACATCAACTCGGCTCTGATCAAGACCGACGCCGTGATGAATGGCTTCGATGAGGCGATCGTGCTCACTCAGGAAGGCCACGTCTCCGAGGGAAGCGCAGAGAACCTGTTCATTGTGAGAGATGGCAGGCTGGTCACCTCCCCCGTTACAGACGACATCCTGGAAGGTATTACCAGGACCACTCTCATTGAGCTGGCTGACAGGGAACTCGGTGTGGAGACCATCGAACGTCCCATAGACCGTACGGAGCTCTACGTGGCCGATGAGGCCTTCTTCTGCGGCACCGGGGTACAGATCGTCGCCATTAGCCAGATCGACCATCGACCGGTGGGAACAGGCAGAATAGGCCCTATCGTGTCGGGATTGCGCGATCTGTACTTCAGTATCGCTCGAGGAGAGAGAGAAGAGTACAGCCACTGGGTGAGCCCTGTTTACGCTCCCGTGCCTGTGGTCTGATCGCGCAGCGCTTGGACGTGTCCCGTTGACGGCTCCCCAGCCAGACCCAGGGAGCTATGGAGCCAGGACCTCCACGGTTGCCGGTAGCAGTATCCGGTCGCCGAGCGAAACGCCCTCCGAATTCGTGGCCTCCAGTCTTTTGAGGGTGTCCACTTCGTACAAACCTATCGCCAGGTGGTAGGTGCCAGGCGGTACGTCTATCTCCAGCGGTACTAGATGCTCATCCTCCACGACTTCTCCGGGTATCCAGGCCCAGGTGGGATAGATGCCGCCGGCCGGAGCGCTGTCCCCTTGTGCCAGCACTCGCCCCTCTTCATCAGTGAGGTGGACAAAGACAGTGTAGTCTCCGGATACGTCTGCCCGCCCCTCCCAGTAGAGAAGCAGGCGGAAATAGTTGCCCGGCCTTGCTGTGTTGTTGGCAAGCCTGTAGCCCACCAGATCCATTTGCTCGTCGAAGACGAAAGGCCCCACCGGGACCGTTTCTGATAGATCTACCGGCTCCGATCGCCGGACCTGCACCCTGCCCAACTCTATGCTGTCGGAGAGTTGCCTGCCCCGCTCATCGAGGACGGCCAACCTCTCTCCAGTATCGGGTAGATGGAGCCCCGCCCGAAGCACGTAGACCCCAGGGGGCGTTTCCTCTGACACGCTCAGTGTATGAGGATCGGAGACGTAGAACCCGGGGGTCCAGGTCGAGGTAGGGATATCCGCCGGACTCAGCTCCTCGGATAGGCTCCATGAGATGTAGTTGAGGCGCAGATCATCGAGGTGAACAAAAGCGCTGTAGTCCTCGTCCATCCTCCTCTGTGCCCCCCAGTAGAGCGTCACCTCAAGATCACCGCCGGCCACTACGCTCTCGTTACTGAGGTCGTACCCCAGGAACAAGGCCTCGTCGCCCAGTTTCACCTGCGCTGGGTGGTCTATCCCCAGGACCTGACCCGGCGGAGAACTCTTGCGGAACCAGCTCGTGCGAGGGTCGATGAACCCCTCCTTCACCAGCAACAGTGCCAGTAGGCATGCTGCCAGGAGACCCGCATCCCGAGCGGAGAGCCGCGTTTCTACCACTCGTTCCCCAGCAACATGTCCTCTTGCTCCAAGCCTTAGGAATGCCGCCGCGGCTATCAAGGCCAGCAACGTAGCGGCTGACACCAGGTTGGCCACCGTGCGCAAGGGCGTGTCTCCGAAACGAACCTCGATGTCGTGGTCACCGGCCGGCACTTGAAAGGTGATCAGCCCCTCAGGATAGGATGGGCTAATGGGCACAGGCTCCCCATCTATCGAGGCCCGCCAGCCGTCAAAGTGGATGGTATTCAGTCGCACCGTGAACGGGATGGAAGTTGAGATGCGATACTCGTCCGACACCGCCGTGTGCTCTATCTCTTCGGCCCGCGCCGAGTCGGGAAGGCTCTCCACATCCAGTTTGGAGATGGGGCCTCCTGAGAGGTACTGGTTCACCAGAGGTGAGCCGCTGGGCTCCTCCACTACCGACGTGGGCAGGCACTCGCTGGCACTGGTGGTGCCGAGCACGCCAGTTCTCACCTCGTGCCTCACAACGTCTGACGGAGACAGCTCCTCCAGGTTGGTTGGGGGCCACACAGCATAGAGATGCACGAAGGCTGCCATCACGATAAAGAGCAGCGACAGTGCCACCATGGCCGCCTCCAACCGGCGCCAAGGCAGTCTCGCCCACAGACAGGCACTGGCCCCGGCCAGCACAGCAGCGCCCAGAATTGCCGTGCCCAGAAAACGCCACGGGAACTGCGTGAAAGCCAGCAACGGCACGTGCTCCCAGAGGGACGTCGATATCGGAAGGGTCATGAACACAGACACCACGAGCATCACCCCAAAGAAGGCTACCTGTCTCCTGTGCCCTCGTCTCACTGCGCCGAGGGCCAGCCCCGCCAAGCCCAGACAGTCCAGCGCGACCCACGTCGTGCCCAGGTTCAGCAACCAGACGGGATTGAGGGAAGAACTGTCTGGTACCGCCGAGGGAGAGAGTATCTCCCACAGAGTGACAAAGTGCTGCCTGAAGTCGAAGTAGTCCTGCCTTAGCCTGTCGAGCTTGACCAGGGGCGTCTCCACCAGAGCCGGCACCAGGAACAGCGACACCAAGGTCAATGACGCGACGAGAGCCACTATCGCCCATTTGAGCTTGTCCCATCTCCGCGAAAGCAAGATGGTCCAGATTCCGAACAGTATTAGGAAGGGAAAGAAGAGCATGCCGCTGATATTGTGGCTGAGTACTACGGCTCCACATAGGAGAGGAGTTGTGACGAGATAAAGGGGATGGTCCCTCGTCAGCAGCCGATGGCAAGACCAGAGAGCGGCGGGCATGACGCACATCGCCAGGAACTGCGCGTACCCGCCACGGACAAAGATCTCTCTGAGCATGAAAGGTGCGTAGATGTAGGCTGCGGCAGCGAGGATCCCCGCCCTGGCGCCCAGGATGTCCCTGGTCAGTGCGTATGTGCCCCAGGCCGCCAGCAGCAGGGATCCGATCAAGACCAACTTGAAGGAAGTCTCGAAGCCAAGCCCCAGAACGTGTGCCGCCTCCGTGAGGTGGTACAACAATGGGGCGAAGTAGTTGAAGATAGGATACCCGTAACCGTAGGCCATGTCGGGCGCCCAACGCGGATAGAAGACGCCGTCGCGCCAGCCCTGATCGATTTCGACCACCCTCAACAGGTGCAAGTAGCCGTCCGCCGTCCGCGGTAGTCCGGGCTGAAGCAGCGCGATGGCCAAGAAGCTCGGCAGCAGGAGGACGACCAGCAAGCCGAGATCGAACCTCCCCGCAAGCCACTTCGGGATCTTGTGACTTCGTGTCAACTTCGCTCCGGACCTTGGGGCCTTCCTCGTACTATGACTGCTGCGCACGGCGGGGATCCGAAGGTCGCTTCTCCCGTCGAACTTGGTGGAACGCAGGGAAATTATAGGGGATTCTACGACGCGGAGCCATGCACCTCGACGCTACGGCGTCTTCTGTCGCCGGCCGAACCACCAGAGGCCATAGGCGAGGGCCGCGATCAGATAGAGAGGGCGTATGCCGAACATCAGCGAAGAGTACTCC
>JBAVWD010000050.1:0-1888 GCA_049697655.1 Anaerolineae bacterium
CCTTGACCCTGGACCCAGAGTGCTGCCAGGACCATGAAGACCATGCTTTCCCGAAGGCCGGGTCTCTTCTCTTGCCCAACCTGGTACAAGAGCCAATAGAGAGGGATCAGAATCAAGGGCGTGAGGAGGTCGAAAACATCCGCGAGTTTCATCAGCGGGTAGAGGCCGAATTGAGTGCTGAGGACTGGCGGGCCCATGAAGAACACCGCAAAGGCTACGGAGAATACGAGGATCAGACGGCTCAATCGAGACACACCGCACCTCCTGTTCTTGACATCGCCGTCATCGCTCTCGGACGGCTAGTTGTCCCGTGAACGGGGCGCCGCTTCTATCTGGGGAACTGGCGCCGGCCTGGTTCACATGGCGCAAGAGTGCCAGTTTGGACAAGCGGCCGAGGGTGCATATGCCGCCCTCGGCCGCGTCTGCCCTGGCTCGCCATGACCCTGACGAGCCCTACCGTTGCCCTTCGCCCATGGCAGTGCGTCGCCATTCGAAAAGATACCAGATGGCCACGGCTGAGGGGATGAGCGGGACCATGACGCTCCATAGACGCTCGCGCCCGATCGCGCCCTCCATCACCAGCAGCACCCCCATGGCCAGGAGGAGGGCGCCAGGGACGAGCGGCCAGTAGCGGCTCGCGATCTCCTCGACCTGGGTCACAGTGCTGGTGACGTAGATGCCCACGAAGGCTATCCCCAGGCCCAGCAGGATCAACGGCAGGCTCAGCGGAGCAAGAGCTGCCAGGCTCATGGCGAAGAAACTCAGGCCAAAGCCGGCCAGCAGCCATCCCGTGACCAGGGTCAGTGATTCCCGAATCCAGTTGACGAAGTAGAGAATGAGAAACACGACCCCGATCACGAAGAGCATCAGCCCTGGGTGGATGAGGCCTGGAGCCAGGAGTTGAACCAGGCTGACCACGGCCATCACGATGATGATCAACACGGGTAAGGTGGATGGGACCTGTCTTGTAGTCATTTGTGTGCTCCTTTCGACTCAGATCGCCCATAATGATAGATCCTGCACCTGTGGCACAGCCTCACCTCGACCTCTCACAGTATTGGTAATACTTACGAGACCAGCCGTGAGGTGGGGTTGCTGAGCTTCTGTCGCCGTCTGCTCTTACCTCCTTTCTTTCAGTCATTTCATACCTACGGAGACCAGGCAGTCAAGAGCATCGCCATGTCAGTGTTCATCGCTCACCCTTGCAGGCCTCGGTCTGGCCAGAGGTATGCGGTCGGCGACGACCTTGACAGCCATGGCTATCAAGGGGGCAAACAGGGCCATGAGGCCAGTGGGCAGGAGCTGCAGGAGATCGAGGTAATACTTGAACCCCCACTGGAGACTAGGCAGATACCAGTCCATGTCCAGCCCATGCAACCAGTAGTAGAGATCCACTTGCAGGAGCAGCCCGAAGCCGACCAAGAAGGACGTGTTCACCGCTACCTGCGCTGTCTCGAGGATCGTCTTGCCTCTCATCAACACCCCCACCACGATCACCGCGATGAGCAGGCTGATCCCCGCCTCCACGAGCCTCTGCTTCATAAAAATAGGAAGCATCCACTCCTCGTTCCAGACGCTAAAAGACCATCTGAACCCTCGGACGAAGAAGTAGCCGTTGTAGAGCAAGAAGTAGAGCCCCGCACCGATGAGAGGGATGACCAACTCGCGCTTCTTCGTGTAGAAGGCCAGATAGAGAGCGGGAAGGACCAAGATCAAGAGAGTAATGAGCAGGCGCCCCAGCCTCTCCCTCCAAATCTTGTCCTGCTTGGCCCCCTCCGCATACCGGCGGATTCCCTCGGAGAACTCTGTCCCGTGCTCATAGGCCCGCTGATAATCGCCTTGGGCCAGGGCCTCATCAGCCTCCGCCAACTCATTCCCGGCATAGGGC
>JBAVWD010000051.1:0-3476 GCA_049697655.1 Anaerolineae bacterium
ACCCGACCGTCTTCTTCTCTACCGACATACCCGGGGTGGCTTTCAAACCCGTGGAGGTCGAGGACCCCTTCGGGGTGTGGCAGCTGGGGGCCTGGGTGGAGGAGGAGGCCAGTCCCGAGGCGTGGGATTGGGACAACTTTGAGGATTGGGTCGACTGGCTTGTAGGATGGACGGTCGCAGAGGAGTGCCCCTCCGAGGTGGAGTTCGTGCCCGAGCCGGGCACCATCGCGCTGCTGGGCAGTGGCCTGGTTGGAATGGCGGGGTACGCAGCTTTGCGCTGGAGGAACAGGAAGTAACCGCTCGATTGAGACCTTGATGCTTGAAGGGCCATCCCAGAGGGGATGGCCCTTCTTTCTTTGGCGACGCCAGGCAGTCCATTCACTTGCCCGACACCCCAGGAGTTGGTCGATCCATCGATCCCCTCCTGGACACGCGTTGAGCTATTGCCCACCAAACCTCCGACAACGGTAGGGGCACGGCATGCCGTGCCCCTACGCGTCCCGCACACGCATTTCGTAGGGGCGGGTCTGAGACCCGCCCCTACGCTGTCAACCCGCCGCCTCTACGGTCCGCCGTCAGCCGACGAAGCGTACATCTCCAGATAACCGCATCCCTCACAGTGATAGATGGTGATCTCGCGTCGTGTGGTCGGGGCACCATTCACCGGGAAGGGAACATCGTTCGCTGGCGCCCACACGTAGGGAGAGGCCCCACCATACTGCACTCTCTCCCTCAGCGTGCCGGGAACCATGCTGCCACTGCACTTGGGACACACCCTGAAGTCAGACATATCCACACCTCCCTCACTCGCCCAACCCAGTATCCATTCTCCCCCGGGCAGATGACAACCCTCCTCATCTCGCACCTCTGTCCGGGCACAGCTCCGATTCACTGTGATTATAGCACGGTCCGGCATAAGGTACGGAGTAAGACCCCATCCGAATCGCTCCGTGTGGCCCTGCGGGCTATAAGCATTAGCCACCAAGGAAAGCATCCTGAGTAGCGCGGAACAAAGCGGAGCGCGTATCGAAGGATGCGGGTTGCGGAAAGCACCCGACAACAGCAAAGTCCGGGTTCCCCTCCCTTGAGGGGAGGCCTGTCCTGAGTCCATCGAAGGAGGCTAGGGGAGGGTGAGACGGAGTCACCCCCACCCAACCCTCCCCCCTCAAGGTGGAGGGCTCTAGATGCACCGCATGCTTCGATACGGCCTTCGCTCCGCTGCGGCCCACTCAGCATGCTCGCTATGCTCCGACGATGCCGGCCAAAGCAAACCCGAACGGTATGGAGGAAGGAACGCTCGTAGAGCCTTCCTGTCCTCGATCCTCATTTGCGACTACAATCATGGCGCCAAGGCTACTTCGAAACGGCTCAGCACAGAATCTGGGGGAGACTATGCCATATCTCAGCGTCGACAACCTGCAAGTCTACTATGAAGTCCATGGTGAAGGAGAGACCATGGTCCTTCTTCACCATGGGTTTGGATGCACCAAGATGTGGAAAAACGTCTGTCCGGCCATGGTCGAGGCGGGCTACCGCGTGGTTTTGTACGACAGGAGAGGATACGGCAGATCGGAAGGAGGGCATGATTTCGAGGACTTCTACGTGAGCGATAGGTACCGGCCCGAGAGTGTGAAGGAGTTGGCCGAGCTCAAGGCTCAGCTGGGAATTGAGCTATGCCATCTGGTTGGGCAGTGCGAGGGAGGCGTCGTTGCGGTCGACTACGCCGCCCGGTTTCCCCATGAGGTGAGGAGTCTCGTCACCTCGAGCACCCAGTGTTTCAGTGAAGTGCCCATGGTAGAACTGAACCCCACGAAGTTCTTCAAGGCCTTCAACGAGCTAGACACGGAAGTCCAGGAGAAGTTCTTCGACTGGCACGGAAAGGAGCAGGCCGAGACTTCCTTCAACCTGTTCCGCCGCTTCGGAGGAGCCTACGGGAAGGACTACTTCGACCTCCGGAGCACCCTGCGTGACGTCATCTGCCGCGCGCTGGTGATCTACCCCGACAGGAGCTCCATTTTCGACGTGGAGCAGGGCGTGGCCTTCTACAACAATCTTCTCCTGGGAGAGCTTCTGGTGCTGCCCGATTGCGGGCACAATACCTACGAGGAGCGCCCCGAGGAGTACATCCGGGCAATTCTGGATTTTCAGCGCAGGCTCAACTCGCCTTCCCCGAGGCGCAGAGGCCGGATCACCTGCGCCGCGTGAGAGTCCTCAGGTATGCGTCGCAGTGACCGAAGCATACGTTGGGCCGCAAGAGGATCGGGCCGAAGAAGAAGACAACAAGGGTGACCGATCTGCCGCCCAGTCCTCGCTGTCCTAGCCGAGTTCTAGTTGTCGCAGGTGCCGGCGCACCGCCCGCATCACCTCTTCGAAGTGCGGTAGATCTCTCACTTGCTGAGAGAGGCGTGTCCCCCACTGTCTCCCGAACACGGACTCTTTCTTCTCCAGTACATCGTAGAGCCGCGACGGGTCGTGTCCCTTGTGCACCGCCTTGCGTAGGAAGTCCTGAGTCGCCTGCGCGGTATCCACGCCGCCCATCTCTAGCAGCCACCACACGTCGTATAGGTCCCGAGGCTCCGTCCGCCCCATCAGCGCACACAGCTTCTCGGCGAAGATCTCGCTGATTGTGTAGGCCGGGAGTCTGACCGCCTGGGGGTAGTCGCCGTAAGGTGCCTTCAACTCCGCCTCGGTCGGGTCATTCACCAGCAACTCGTTGCGAGTGAAGTCCATCCTCAATTGGCGGCTGCCCATCCTGGCCTGTAGCGGTCCCACATAAGCCAGCTCAACACGGGAGCTCTCGTGGGGGCTCAAGTGGGCTTTCTCCACCTCAACGTGTAGATTCTGTCTCTTCAATAAAGACGGAAGCGACTGCTGGACCAATCCAAGTAGCTCGTCGTGATTCAAGTTGCGAACAAGTGTGAAGTCCAGATCTTCAGAGAAGCGGTACTCGGGGAAGTAGACCTTTTTGAGCGCCGTACCACCCTTGAAGACCACATGTTCTCTCAGGTCGCTCTCAGCGATGGCGATCAGGACCCAGCTCAGTACGTAGTCCTTCTCGATGACTCGCTCGCCAACTCCGAACCGCTGAGCCAGCCTGAACACCTCAGTCCGACTAATCATGCTTTCACGTCCATACTGAGGCTTTCAACTCGTCGGGATCAAGGTTGACGCGCAGTCTCCACTCGGAATCGTGTGGCCCCTCGTCAGGGAGTGTCGGGTCAAGCGGGTCGTACCCTCCCGTGCCAAAGCTCCGGAGGAGGCTCACCGTCTCGGGTCGCCCCAGACCATATGTGTACAACAGAAAGCCTACCCGCCTGGAAGCGGCCTTGTGATCCAGGCGCTGCGCGTGCTCTACCAGCCGACGCTCATCCAGTTCGTCCCTACGGAACCACAAGCCACGCGCCAACTCGCCGATACCGCCGCACAGGTCGGGGCGCACCGCCCCGTCGAGGAGGGTCTTCTCCAGATTGCTGACT
>JBAVWD010000052.1:0-1763 GCA_049697655.1 Anaerolineae bacterium
ATCTTACTCCGGCGGCCTACCTGCCCTACGTCTCAGTGGCCCGCACCCCGACTCCGACGCCAACACCCACCCCCACACCAACCCCGACACCCTATCCTCCTCCGGGCCCCGTGGGGCTCAACGTCTACGACATGTACGGGGTGCAGAGGACCTACCAGTGGGCGGTCAACAAGTACGGCGTGCGCGTGGAGCAGAGGCGTGGGTGGGGCTACCACTGTGTAGAATTGAGGGAGATAACTGGGCCCTCGGGCCTGGAGGTGTGGGTCTATCAGGCCAATGGGCTGCCTGCCGCCAACGTGCGAGTGGAGTTCTACTGGCCTTCGGGGATGGACTATCGGTACACCGAGGCCAGTGGGAAGGCCGGCTTCGGCTATGGGCCGGGGAGCTGGATCACGGACCCGGCCGTGGGCGGACCTCACTGGCTGGTGGTCAACAACACGAGTAGCTGCGACGCGGTGAGCAGGCTGGGCATGCTGGCTGGCACAGTCCACGACCACCTGGATGTGTCGTACAGGTATGGGAACCTGTCGGCTACGCCCTAGCGGGTGCCTCTAGCCTTTCTCCAGCAGCCGCTTAATCTTTCCCGCGGTGGCCTCGCTGTAATACTTGCAGCCCCGCTTCACCTCGTCGGCCTCGATGTTCGCCGCCTCGATGATTTTCTTCACCTTGCCCTGGGACACACCGAGCTTCTCCGCGAGTTTGGCCGCCGTATACATCTCTGCCATGGCACGACCTCCGTCTGGTACTTCTAATGGTCTGCGCTTGGAAAGCAGTGCCCATAGTAGCAGACCAGGCCTTCACGCGCAATCCTGCCCGCGTGCACGCTTGCCGTGCCTCTCGTACACAGCACCTCAGCTTGAACTCGTTTCAGCGGGATGCTACTATCCCGAAGGCGACTCCCCAGTCAGGGGGCGGCGAGGACCAGGAGAAATGAGCGCAATTGTCCGTTCTGAAGTGTTGGAGGCCCTGGGTCGAGCAGAGGCGCGCGGCGAGAAGAGGGTGCGGGTGATCGTTGGCCTGCGCCCGGGGGGCAGCATGGACTCCATCAAGAACGCTCTCACCCGATCGGGGGTGACACAATACCACCGTGAGACCGCGGGTTTCCTGGCAGTCGAGCTCTCCAGGCAGCAAGTCCTCCGCCTGAGCAAGCTCGCGGAGCACGTGTCCAGCATCTGGCTCGACCGTCCCGTCTCCGCCGCTGAGTAGCATTTCCGATTCACCGTCCGCCCGCAACGGAGGGCGCGGACCCCGAGAGAGGTCCAGACCCCCGTCAACGCTGCTAGCCTGTTGCCGGAGCCTATGATAGAATGTTTCGAAAGCTCAAGGAGGAAAGGACGCCAACATGGGGGAAAAGATTGGGGTCTTCGTCGCCTGGCCGTATGCCAGCGGCGACCGGCACATGGGCCACGTGGCGGGGGCCTACCTCCCGCCCGACATCTTCGCCCGCTACCACCGTTTGCGGGGCCACGACGTGATCATGGTCTCAGGCTCCGACTCCCACGGCACTCCCATAACCATCGCCGCCGAACAGGAGGGCATCTCCCCCGAGGAGTTGTTCCAACGCTACCATCGCCGGTTCCTCGCTGGTTTTGCACAACTGGGCCTCAGCTTCGATCTCTTCACCCACACTGACACAGAGAACCATCGCCGCGTGTCGCAGGACATGTTCCTCAAGCTCCTGGAGAACGGCTACATCTTCAAGGACGTGATGAGGCAACTGTACTGCGAACAGGAGGGCCGCTTTCTGCCCGACCGGTACGTGG
>JBAVWD010000053.1:0-3235 GCA_049697655.1 Anaerolineae bacterium
GCCCCAGTCGGACGGTGAACCCCTCTAGCACATCCACGGTCTTGATTCTCAACATCTGCTTTCTCGGTTCTATCCAGGGGGTATTGCGCCCAGGGTCAAACGCTGGCGACCTCCAGTTCAGGCGCAATCCAGGACGGCTTGAAGGCGGATGGACCCGTTCGCTCAACCCACCTAGCCGCCCACCGTCACCACATACTTGTAGTAGTGCGTCCCCTCGGGGAAGGTGCCCTGGCCGTCGTTCAGCTCCGTGTCGAAGGTGACCTCGGTGAGCAGTTCATGCTCGCCTCGAGGCCAGTCGGTGACCAGTGCGTAATACAGCCGGCAAACCTGGCCCTCGATGTCGGTGTCCAGGATGGCGAATTGGGAGAGGGCCACATCTTCACCGTTCAAGGTGAAGACCAGGGCGATGTGTTCCCAGTTCTGTTCCAATATCTCCTGGGAGGTGGTGCACCAGCCATACACCCAGAGCACGTCTCGAGAGCTCTCCAGGGCCAAAGTGTAAAGATAGGTCTCGCCTGCCTGGGAGGTCTCGTCATACGATTCCTCGGCCAGCTCCTCCAGCCAGGGCGCCCCCGCTGCCATTGCGGCCTCGGACTCCAGAGCGGAGCCGATCCGGGGCTGGGACGCTTGCTCCTCTGCTGGTGGGGGAGTCGCCTGCTCTTCTTCCTCCCCTGGCACCTCGTCCAGGCCCATGCCCTCCTCCCCTTCACCTGCGGAGCAGACGGTCACATCGTCGCGGTCCACACAGGACACGAAGTCGGCCCACGTCAGCCGGTCCAGTGCCTCCATCGCTGCGTCGCCGTCTTCCGCCAAAACGACTATGGACACCCCGTCGGCGGTTCGATGGACCACGAAGAGGGAGGTATCTTGGAGCGGGATGCTGCCCAGCCCCTCCACCTCGATGGCGTCTCGGGGCTGCTCTTCTTCCTCAGTCGTGGGAGTGGGGGTCGGTGTCCCCGCTTGCTCTTCAAGGATGGTGATGGTCACGCCCGCATCTTCCAGGTACTCCTGCACCGGCTCAGCGTCGTCGAAGGTCCCCACCAGGATGGCATCGTGATCGGAACTGGCCTCGTCGCTCACCTCCAGGGTGAGGCCGGCGAGGGCCATTACTTCCCTCAGGGAATCGCTCTTGGCGACGAGGCGGGGATCGAGGTACTCGCCGGAGACCTGCACCAGGTCCACCGGACGCTGGAAGAGGTGGGGGAAGTCCCTCAGTGTCCACTCTCGGGGGGCGGCCATCAGCCAGTTGGCCACGTTGCTTAGAAAGCGGTCGTTGTCTCCCATAGTGTGGTAAGGTGCGGTGAGGGCGGTGAGGTCGCCCAGGGCCAGCACGCCCTCGTCGGCGGAGAGGACAGCGGCCGCCAGATCACTCTCGCCTGTTCGCGTAGCAGAGAAGGTGTTCTCGTCGCCCTGGAGCAGGGTCAGGCCGTCGCTGCGCAGCGAGTGGGCAGCGAAGAAGACCACGGTCTCCAGGCCCTCGGTGAGGGGATGGTCGCCGTTCTCTACCGTCAGTTTGACGTTGCGGTAGTTGCCCTCGTTGTCCACCTGGTTGTAGAGATAGTCGTCGAAGTAGACCACGCCCAATGGGCCAGCCAGGCTGTTGATGGCGGGGATGGCGCTGTCGGGAAAGAAGACGTCGCCCAGGTCCAGCGTGTCCTCTTCCTCCTCCGGCACAGGGACGGCGCGCGTGGGGTCTGCGACGAGCAACACCCGGCCGCCCTTCTCCACGAAATCCACGACTGCGGTGGCCTCTTCCTCTGAGAACAGGTATGTGGGTGCCACCACCAGGTAGGCGATGGCGCCCCGCAGTTGAGCATCGAGGGAGGACGTGAATCCGTCGTAGTTCTCGATCGTGCCGCCGCGGGCCCTCAATCGATCCTGGAGAGGGGTCAGGTCGTCCACCTCCAGGTTGTTGTTGTGCGCCAGGTCGAGAACCACCCGGCCCGCCCCTTGGACGGCCTCGTCCGGCACAGGGTTGTATTCAGGCAGGGAGACCTCCAATTGGCGGTCGTCCATCTCTGGGATGAGGGGCGCGGTGTATGCTCCCCGGTGGAACCACACCCAGCGCCAGGCGATGGGCAGAAGCAATAGGAGTACGGCGATGGCGACCTTGGTTCTCCCTCTCATGGTGCGCCTCCCAGTTGCAGGTCATAGAGGAGATAGGCTCCGGGCGGCAGGGTGCGCCTTCCCGTCAGGGGATCTGCCGCGCCCACCCAGGGCTTGATTTCGCCATAGGTGCCCTCGGTGAGTTCGGCGGCGAGCTGGGCCGGCAGGTCCACCACCCGATAGTGGGCGATGCCCGCCTGACTGGCGGCGGTGCGCACGGCGTCGGTCTCGGTGCCCACGTGGTCGATGAGACCGAGGCCCATGGCCTGGCGGCCGGTGTAGGCCAGGCCTTGAGAGAGCTCCACCCGAGAGATAGTGATGCGCTCCCCGCGCTGACTGAAGACCGTCTCCAGGAACTCTTGCTTAATGGCCTCGATGGAGCGTAGGAACTCATCCCGGTTGCTGGCGGTCAGCTTGAAGGGGCCGCTGGCCAGGATGACGTCGTTGACGCCCAGGTCGGGGGGGACGTAGCCCCACACGCCCACGTTGCCCACCGTCGACGAGGGCTTAGCGTAGATGGGATCGGTGCCCATGGCCATGTAGAAGGCACCGCTGGCGGCCATGCTGTCGATGGAACCTACGACCGGCATCTCTCGACGTAAGGCCTGTAGCTCCATGTAGAGTTGCTCGCTGGCAGCCACCTCACCGCCTGGGGAGTCCAGCTGCACCACCACGGCAGCTATGTCGGGGTCGCTCCGCGCCGCCTCGATCTGAGCCAGAACGAAGTCCGCGCTCTCCACGTAGATATCTCCGTAGAGCCGAATGACGCCCACTGCAGGCTGCGGCACCATGCTCTGCGCCAGCCAAAGGCCCACCAGGAGTGGCGCGACTCCCCAGAGAAGCGCGCTACCCAGCCGCCGGAACCCGGAGAGAGAGGAACTGTTCTCCCCAAATAGCCCCGCTGGCCATCTCCGCAGCCTGCTGCCGGTTCCCCCTGTACCTTGTTGTTGATTTTGGGAGGTGGGTGGAGTTGTTTCAGTCATGGTTCTCTCTCCTCCGAAGTAGGTGAGGCCCTGGGATGAACGGAATAATTTCTGTGCGAGCCCGTTGGTGTGCTTAGTTCTTTGCACTCTCGAAGTATCGCCCAGCACATCATAGCGCAGAAGGCCTGGGGACGACAACCAGGTGC
>JBAVWD010000054.1:0-6626 GCA_049697655.1 Anaerolineae bacterium
GTGGCACCCGGGACGAAGAGCAGCTATGGCGGGCTTTCAAGGAGCGCGGTCTCGCTGCCGAGCGACGCTATCCTCTCACGGAGGGGGACGAACAGCGCACAGCGGACTTCGCCTTGTTCTGCAAGAAGGGCAGGGTCGCCGTCTGCGTGGACACTGAGCCGGCCATCCGCAACGTGAAGGTCGTCCGCGAGCATCCGCTGATCAGCGAATACGAAGTGAGGGCTCTGGGCTGGATGATGTTGCGGCTCGAAAGTCGAGACGTCGTCGAGCCCGCAGCGGCCTGTCTGCGGATGATCATGGAAGTGGCCGAGAGGCTGGGCGGCGTGACCACACCACCCACCAGCTAAGTGCCGTAGGCTGCCCACGGGATCGGAATCCCAGGACTATCGCTTTCTACTTGACAAGTATTCCACATAGGGTTATGATGCATAGCTAGATAGAGGCCGGAGATCATGAAGTGACGTTTGCTGGCACATCAGGCGGCATTCGAGTTCTTCCCTTGCGTCGAACGTTGAGCCAAATAGAGTCAAAGCGTGTGTTGAAATCGAGGCAGTGACCTGGGACGGTCGTGGCCTCGATTTGTTGATGTCTGGAAGGAACCACAAATCTCGGCCAAAGAAGGAGGCAAGCAATGGCCACAGTACCCTCTGACCTGGAAATCGCCCAGAAGGCGAAGCTCAAGCCCATACTCGAGATCGCCGGAATGTTGGGCCTAGCCGAAGACGATCTGGATCTCTTTGGCAAGTACAAAGCCAAGATCCACCTCGATGTCGTAGAGAAGTTCAAGGGTCGGCCCAACGGTAAGTACGTTGACGTCACCGCCATAACCCCCACCCCGCTGGGTGAAGGAAAAACGGTAACCACGATCGGGGTGAGTCAGGGCCTGAACCACATCGGCAAGAAGGTCCTGACGGTTATCAGACAGCCCTCTCAGGGTCCGACCTTTGGGATCAAAGGTGGGGCGGCGGGTGGCGGATACTCTCAGATCGTTCCTATGGAGGACTTCAACCTCCTTTTGACGGGCGACATTCATGCTGTGGGAGCAGCTCATAATCTCCTGGCAGCGGCCATAGACGCCCGCATCATGCATGAGGACACGCTGAGCGACGACAGGCTAGCCAGCATGGGCCTCAAGAGACTGGACATCGACCCCTACAGCCTTACCTGGAATAGGGTGTTGGATGTCAACGATCGCGCACTTCGGAACGTGATCGTCGGCCTCGGCAGCAAAGACGACGGACGTCCCCGACGGTCCGGTTTCGACATCACAGTCGCCTCGGAAGTGATGGCCATCCTGGCCCTGACCACGGACCTGAAGGACCTGCGCACGCGACTCGGCCGGATTGTGATTGGAACTGACAAGAAGCGGAACCCCGTCACTGCCGAGGACTTGGGTGTCGCGGGCGCGATGACGGTGTTGATGAAGGACGCCCTCAAACCCAATCTGATGCAGACCCTGGAAAACAGCCCTGCCATCGTGCATGCCGGGCCCTTCGCCAACATTGCCCACGGCAACTCCTCCATCATCGCCGACATCATGGGCCTCAAGATGGTCTCCGACGGATACCTGGTCACCGAGTCAGGCTTCGGAGCTGACTGCGGCATGGAGAAGTTCTTCGATATCAAGTGCCGCTACAGCGGCCTAGTCGCCAACTGCGTGGTCATCGCGGCCACCGTCAGGGCGCTGAAGATGCACGGCGGTGGGCCAAAGGTGGTGGCTGGCAGGCCCCTCGACGCCGCGTACAAAGAGGAGAACCTCGAGTTGCTCGAGAAGGGGTTGGACAACCTCAGGGCCAACATCGGGATTGCCAGGCACTATGGTGTCCCCGTGGTTGTTGCCGTGAACAGGTTCACCGCGGACACCGATGCCGAGATCGACTTGGTCATCAAGGGGGCGCTGGAAGGCGGCGCGGTCGATGCGGTGGAGAGCAACGTCTGGGCCGAGGGAGGCAAAGGTGGTGCCGCCCTTGCCGAGGCCGTGGTGAAGGCTTGCGAGAAACCCAGCGATTTCAAGTTTCTCTATCCCCTCGACATCCCTATCAAAGACAAGATAGAAACCCTTGCCACGAAAGTATACGGAGCTGATGGGGTCGAGTACTCACCGGAAGCCGAATCCAAAGTCAAGCTGTACACCAAGCTCGGCTATGACAAGCTGCCCTTGAACATGGCCAAGACCCACCTCTCCTTGTCCCATGAACCGACCTGGAAGGGTGTGCCTAAGGGGTATAACCTTGCCATCCGCGACATCAGGGCCTCCGTAGGCGCTGGCTTCCTGTATCCGCTCTGTGGCGAGATGCGCACCATGCCCGGCCTGCCTTCACGCCCTGCCTTCATGGATGTGGATATCGACGAGACGGGCAAGACCCTCGGCCTGTTTTAGACAGATCCCGACATCGAGCGGGGACCCGCTGACGTTGGCCTGTGGTCAATTGACACCGAGCATTATCAGGGGCGGACCGCCTCAGGCCGGTTCGCCCCAATCGTGGTGTCTGGAGGTCCTGGGTCTGCTTGCGCAGCCGGGCGACCTTCGTTAGAATAGTAAATAGGAGCAAACTGGTCAACTTTATAGGAGGTGAAGGACCGTGGCAGTGTCAACCTTACCCATTCCCTCGATGTATGCCGACCACCATGTCACGGCGGTGCGGAAGGCTCTGAGTGCTGTGTCTGGCGTGCAGGACGTCCAAGCCAGTGCCGCCTTCAAGGAGGTCACTGTCAAGCACACGAATGAGGTGACCAAGAAGGCCCTGGTCGAGGTTCTTGACAAAGCGGGGTACCAAGTCGGGGAAGAAGAACTCGTGGATCAAGAACCCTCGTGCTTCGGTGACCCGGCTTGGTACGAATGCGGCTCGCGCTGCACAAAGACAGACCGTGCCGACCTTGCCATGTCCGGGGACTTCCGCATGTACTAGACTTGCGGCGTACGTCAGAGACCCGCTCCGGCACTTCTGACCACTACTTGTCAAGTAACGATTAGTCAAGAGGAGAACCCAATGCCAAAAAGCGGAAAGACCATAGATCCCGCAGCCGAAGCCATGCTGGACAAGGCGGCGGAAATGGGCGTCAGTACGGCCTTCGATCGCGTCGATGACATGAAGCCCTGTCCCATCGGTTCCAAGGGGCTGTGCTGCAAAAACTGCGCCATGGGTCCCTGCCGGCTGACCAAGGAGGGGCAGGTAGGCATCTGTGGAGCCACCATCGAGACCGTCGCGGCCAGGAACCTGGCCCGGGCAATTGCCGCAGGGGCAGCAGCCCACTCCGACCACGGGCGGGACCTCTGTTTTGTGCTCCACGGCGCGGCGACCGGCGAAGCTCCTGGCTACCGAATTCGAGACGAGTTCAAACTGCGGGAGGTTGCCGGCCATCTGGGCGTGGAGACCGACGGCCGGCCCAAAGAGGAGATAGCCATCGACGTGGCCGAGAAGGCCCTGGCGGAGTTCGGCAAACAGTCCGGGGAGATCCTCTACCTGGCCAGGGCACCCAAGAAACGACAGCAGATATGGCGCGACCTGCGCATCGCCCCACGCGGTGTCGACCGCGAGATCGTGGAGGTCCTTCACCGCACGCACATGGGCAACGACCAGGACGCCGAGCACATCCTCGACCAGGGCATGCGAGCAGCCCTCGGTGATGGCTGGGGAGGTTCCATGCTGGCCACGGACATCTCCGATATCCTGTTCGGGACTCCAAGCCCGCTGGTCACCCAGGTCAACCTAGGAGTACTAAAAGAGGACGAGGTCAACGTCGTCATCCATGGACATGAACCTACTCTGTCAGAGATGATCGTGGCTGCAGCTAGAGATCCCGAGATGATCGAGTACGCCAAAAGCAAGGGGGCCAACGGCATCAACCTGGCAGGCATCTGCTGCACATCCAACGAGACCCTGATGCGCCAGGGCGTGCCCTCGGCCGGCAACTTCCTGGACCAAGAACTGGCCGTTCTAACCGGAGCCGTGGAGGCCATGGTAGTTGACATCCAGTGCATCTTCCAAGGATTGGTGAGCGTGGCCGAGAATTTCCACACTCACATCATCACGACCTCGCCCAAGGCGAAGATAGCCGGCGCCACGCACATCGAGTTCGACGAGCACAGGGCTCCAGAAATCGCCCATGAGATCGTAAAGACGGCCATCGATAACTACCCCAACCGCGGATCGACCTATATTCCCGACGACACGGAGAACATGGTTCCCGGCTTCTCCCACGAGTATATCCGCTACATGTTGGGCGGGTACTATCGTGCTTCGTTGAGACCCCTAAACGATGCCATCATGGCCGGCCGTCTGCGGGGAGTGGCCGGTGTGGTGGGGTGCAACAACCCTCGGGTTGTCCATGACGAAGCCCACTTCGAGATCGTCAAGGAATTCCTCAAGAACGATGTCCTAGTGGTTCAGACGGGATGCGGTGCGCTCTGCAATGCCAAGTATGGTCTGCTTCAAGGTGAGGCCCTGGAACACGCAGGTCCCGGGTTGCGGGAGATCTGCGAGACCATCGGCATACCGCCTGTGCTGCACATGGGCTCCTGCGTGGACAACAGCCGCATCCTCACCGTGTTGGCGGAAATGGCTACGGAAGGTGGGCTAGGAGAGGACATCTCCGACATCCCGGGCGTGGGCATCGCCCCCGAATGGATGAGCGAGAAAGCCCTCTCCATCGGGACGTATTTCGTGGCTTCGGGCGCATACGTACTCTTCGGGGTCCACTCTCCCGTAGAAGGAAGCGACGCCGTGACCGATCTCATCAGCCACGGCTGGGAAAGCAAAGTGGGCGGGAAGCTTGAGTTTGAGCCAGACCCGGCGAAGATCGTGCAGAAGTCACTCGAGCATATCGACAAGAAACGTGCGGCTCTCGGGCTACCGGAGTATGATGCAACCCGTTTTGGCCAGAGTGGCGATGTGCGCTGGAGTGCCTGGTTGAAGGCTAGGGCCGCAGGCGCGAAGGTCAGCCCTTATAGCATGGCCGGCGTGACTGTGAAAGAGGCGTAGGGAGGATAGTGACCAATGTCTAGGTACATAGCCAGTGCCGCTATTCGCGGCGCCAATAGCATTGTCAGCGAAGCGGATCGGTTAGTGCAGAAGGTCCTGGAGGAACGGGGACCCGATACGCCGGTGCAGTTCCCCAATACAGCATACTATCTGCCGGTGATCTATGGCTTCACAGGAATGCAGGTGTCCAAGTTGAGGGATTTGCCGCAGGTCCTTGATCACGCCAGGAAACTCCTTCATCCCATACCTAGGAGCAAGCTGTGGACCCCCTACCTCGGCGAGGCTCTCGATTGCGGCGTCGCTACTCTCTTTGCCGAGGAAGCGATCATGAGCATCAAGTACGCCCTCGGTGAGCAGCCGGAGAAGGTGGACGGATACTCTAACCTGGCGACCGCAGGCGGTGAAGGCTACTGCAACGGCCCTATCGATGACGTCCAGTTGAGAGCGTGGGGTATCCAGTTGGTGGACGGGCGTATGCCGGGCTTCTGCGCTCTCATCGGCTGTGCCAAGTCCAACGAGGTGGCGGTGCAACTTGTGCGAGAGCTCCAGCGTCGCAACATCCTCGTCTTCCTCAGCGGGAACGTGAATGGCCGCAGCATCATCCACCAACTGCTGGAAGAAGGGGTAGAGATGGGCTACGACACCTATATCATCCCCTTCGGCACGGATACGATCAGCACCATCTATCCCTTAGGCTTCGCCACTCGATCCGGCCTCACTTTTGGAGGGCTGAAGCCGGGCCAGGCCAGGGAGAACTTGATCTACAACAAGTTCCGCGTCTTCGCCATGGCTCTAGCACTCGGTGAGATTGACGACCTCAAGTACGCCACCGCCGCTGGAGCCATCAGCTACGGATTCCCTGCCATCGCGGACACGGTGATACCAGAGGTACTGCCCACCGGAGTGACCGAGTTTGAACACGTCGTCTCCATGCCTTTCGACGACATAGATGGCAAGGACGACCTCGAGCGCGCCGAGAAGCTGATCCAGAAGTGCATCGAGATTCGCGGCGTGAAGGTCAAGATCGCCGAGATTCCCATCCCCGTGCCCTATGGTTCAGCCTTTGAGGGAGAACGGGTCCGCAAGGACGACATGCGCATCGAGTTTGGCGGCAAGAGCTCACGGGCGTTCGAGTACCTGCGCATGGTAGACCCGGACAAGATCGAGGACGGCAAGATCGAGCTTGTGGGTCCTGACTTCGATGAAGCGGAAGATGGCGCTGCCATGGATCTGGGCATCGTCGTCGAAGTCGGTGGCCGCAAGATGCAGAAGGACTTCGAACCAGTCCTCGAGCGCCAGATTCACTACTTCCTGAACGCGGCGTCCGGCGTGCAGCACATCGGCCAGCGGGACATCGCCTGGATAAGGATCAGCAAGACAGCCGCCGAAAAAGGCTTCCGGCTGAAGCACTTCGGCGAGATCCTCTACGCCCGCTTCAAGGGCGACCCCTGGAATAGCATTGTGGACAAAGCCCAGGTCAAGCTGATCACCGACCCCAAGGGCATGAAGAACTGGCTGGAGCTCGCCAGGGAGGCCTACGGCGAGCGCAACGTTCGGGTAGCAGGACTGACCGATGACGCGGTGGACGAGTTCTATTCGTGCACCCTGTGCCAGTCCTTTGCCCCGACCCACGTCTGCGTTATC
>JBAVWD010000055.1:0-5937 GCA_049697655.1 Anaerolineae bacterium
CACAGGAGAGGATACATACGAGCCCAACGACACTCCTGAGCAAGCCGCCGGGCCCCTGGCGCTGGGGCAGGAACTCCAATCCTACATCTGGGATGAGGGCGACGTTGACGTCTACGCCTTTCAAATGGACCAGCCGGGCACGGTCCAGGTCAGCCTGACCGACATCACTGCCGTGGCCGACTACGACCTGTTTCTATCGAACGGAGCCGGAGAGCCTCTCGCCTCATCCACACGTGCGATTGAGCGCGAGGCAATCGTGCAGTCACTGCAACCGGGGACGTACTACGTCACCGTACAGTCCTTCGCCGGCTTCAGCTGGAAAGAGCCCTATACGGTGCGGATCGACCTGGTGGAGCCCTAGTCCCTCGCGAGACAGAGGCACCTTGTTCCTCCGTTAACAAAGGAGACCGAAGAGATGGCAATCTTATGCCCTGAATGCGGAGCAGCCATCGCAGGCGGTGAAAGATCCTGTCCCGCCTGTGGCAGGAGCCTTTTGGACTCCGGCAATTCGTCGAGGCAGGCAACGACGGGCGGCAGCCCTACCAGCCGTGGCCCCTGGATTGCGACCGTGCTCATCGCTGTGCTGGTCCTGTGCTGTCTCTCTTTGGTGGGGATCGCCCTGCTGGATGAACTGATACCAGACCACCCCTGGCGCACACTCGTTTTGGGAACATCCACCCCGACCGCCACGGTCCCACCAACTCCTACCTTCAGCCCGGCCGTGACCGCCGCGCCTACGCCCACCGCCACACCCGCCGAGGGCACGGATGCCTTCGAGCCCGATGACACCATGGCGCTGGCGACGACGATCGAGACCGACGGCATTCCGCAGTCCCACACCTTGGACCCAGCAGGGGATCGCGACTATCTGTCCTTCGAAGTCGAGGGAGGAATGCAGTACACGGTGGAAACCGGGAACCTGGGCCCGGCCTGCGACACCGTCCTCGCTCTGTACGATGAGGATGGAACTGAGTTGACAAGCGATGATGATGGCGGCGAGCAGGAGTTGGCTTCTCGCCTCAGCTGGACAGGGCGCGAAGACGGACTGCTGTTCGCAGAGGTGAGATCCTTCGACGAAGAAGCAGAACCAGGGAACACGGAGTACGATGTTTGGGTATCCAAGAGCGAGCCCGTACCCGTGGACGAAGACGAGTACGAGCCCGACGACACCCCCGAGCAGGCCAATGAGATACTCCTGGGCATTCCCCAGACCCATGGTCTTCACGATCCGGCAGACAGGGATTGGGTCTTCTTCGAAGCCGTGGAAGGCAAGACCTATGTCATAGAGACGTCCGGCCTGCGCGGCGGCATGGATACCATCATCTTCCTGCATGATGAGGAAGGTGAGCAGCTGGCGGAGAACGATGACGGCGGCTCGGAGAGCCAGGCTTCCCGCATAACCTGGAACGCCGAGTCCTCTGGTGCACTGTTCGTCGTGATCCAGGACTACTACGGCTACGAAGTCAAGCCAGAAGCGGGTTACACTATTTCCGTGGTCGAGGGTGTTCCCTATGAAGCGGACGCGTACGAACCCGACGACAGTCAAGATCAAGCCGGCGCGATCGAGGTCGGTTCCTACCAGACCCACGACCTGCACAACACCGCAGACCAGGATTGGATGTGCTTCGAAGCACAGGCGGGCGCCAATTACGTGATCGAGACCTTCAACCTCGGAGACAACATCGACACATACCTGGCTCTGTACGATGCGAACGGTCGCCAACTGGCCGAAGATGATGACGCAGGCGATGAGGAGTTGGCTTCCCTGCTCGGCTGGGCCGCACCGGAGACCGGCACCCTCTGCCTTTTGACAAGGGACCTGGGGGATTCGGCCGCAGGGCCGGGCACCGCATACTCGGTTGCTGTGCTGGAGGAAGGAGCCAAGCTGCTCTTCCCCGATGTGTATGAACCGGACGACACCATGGCTCTGGCCACAACCATGGAACTGGGGGAGATCCAGAGCCACAACGTACACGTAGAGGCCGATCACGACTGGCTATCGTTCCAGGTAGAGGAAGGTGTGACCTACGTGGTGGAAACTTGCCATCTGGGAGACGGCATAGACACCGTCATCTTCCTGTACGACGAGGATGGCCAGGAACTGGCACAAGACGACGATGAAGGTGGTGAGCCGCGAGCTTCGCGCATCACCTGGACCGCCGAGACAGCAGGCACCGTCCACGTTCTGGCGCGCGACTACAAGGACGATCGAGCCGACCGCAACATGACCTACGACATTTCCGTCTATGAGAGTGGGGACGGCCCAGACCGCACAACATCAAGCGTATACCTCGCCGATGGCTCGTATCACATCGTGGCTGTAGACCCTAGCGAGCTAGTTGTGGGAGTCAGCCAACGGCTCTCCCTTGACGAGTTCACTCTGGAGGTAGACGCCCAGCAGGTCAGCGGGGACGACGACAACGAGTACGGACTGGTATGCGGTTACCAGGACGACGACAACTACTACGAATTGGCCATCTCCGGCGATGGGTATGCGGGGTTCTTCGCCAAACAGCGAGGGAGATGGGAGCAGATTTCACCCTTCTCTTCGACCGAACCCATCAACCAAGGATCAGCAGTCAACCGCCTGCGGCTAGAGGTGGCGGAAGGTATGTTTTCACTGTACGTGAACGGCCAACTGGCATTACAGGAACTCGATCAACGGTTCGGCGAGGGGCTGATAGGTTTTGGCTGCGGCGCCTTCACCGAAGGGGTTCTGCACTGCTCCTTCGACAATCTCAGCGTGTGGGATAGGGCAGGCACCCTGGTCTGGGAAGACAGCTTCGATTATAACTCGGGAGAATGGTATCAGAGCCCGGTGAGGTAGAGGCCCCACCAGGCAACTAGAACGAATGGAGGATTTCGCATGAGGGCTATAGACACTAAGTATCGGCTGCCGGCGCCCGGCATTCTGTGGCGCGTGGCGGCCCTTTCGCTCTGCGTTGCCGTAGTCTTGCTGCCCAGCGGACTGGTGGGGTGCGGCACACCCGTGCCCACTCCCACCAACACGCCGACGACCCCAGCTGACACGCCAACGCCTGAGGCGGGCTCCACCCCAGAGGCAGGCTCCACCCCAGAGGAGGCCTCCACTCCGGAGGCGACCAGCGAACCGTTGGTTCCGCTGGACGACGATCCAGTGTTGGGGTCCCCGGACGCACCGGTAACGATGATCGAATACTCGGAGTACCTCTGCCCCTTCTGCCGCAGCTTTGCGCTGGAGACGCTCCCGCTCATAAAGGAGGAGTACATCGACACAGGCAAGGTGAAGCTCATCTTCAGGGACTTCCCTGTGCACGGCCAACCCGCCGTGGCTATCGCCATGGTCGCGGAGTGCGCTGCCGATCAAGGCAAGTTCTGGGAGATGCAGAAGTTCCTGTGGGAGCGCTATGAGGAATGGTCCCAGAGTCAGGACATCCTGGTCACCTTTCAGAGCTATGCTGAAGAACTGGGCATAGACACCGAGGAGTTCACCTCCTGCCTTCAGGAGGGCACAGTCGTGGAGCGGATCATCGAGGACTACAACATCGGAGTGCAGGACGGTGTCGAAGCCACTCCCAGCTTCTTGGTCAACGGGACCCTGGTCAGGGGCGCTGTGCCATACGAAGAGTTCCAAGAAATAATCGACGCGAAGCTGGCCGAATCAGGGTAGAGAGGGCGCGCGCAGCATCTCCTCTCGCTTTTGGGTGAGGTGAGAAAGCACACTCTCGCTGAAGCCGTGATCGCGAACGAAAAGCTCGAGATAGTCGTAGAACACCAGGGCCAGGCCGCGTGCGCCTTGTGAGGTCAGACGCTGCGCCTGAACGTCAACGCGGTCAAGCATCTTTTGCAGCTCGGCCTCTCCCTGGCGGGACGCGTAGTCGAGGGCCTCGGAATACAGGCTCAGCCCCTCTTGATATCCGTCTGCGTCGGAGATCGCCAGGCGCCCTCTAAGCCACCTCAGTTTCACCATGGGCTCCCACCTGGCCAACTCCAGGGCCAGCGCCTCTGCCTCATCGGCGCGCCGTTGGAATTCGTCAAACGCTCCTTCCTCGAAATGAAGGAACACCAGATTCATCAGAGCCACCAGTTCGCTCAGTTCCTCCCCTTGATCGTGCGCAATCTCATAGCTTGCTTCATAACACTCCAGCGCTTCGTGAACCCGGCCTCGACTGTAATAGGTGGCCCCCAGGTTGTTGAGTACGATGCCCTGGCCACACGCGTCGCCGCTTGACTTGCGCATCGCCAGGCTGCGGAGGTAGCTCTCGATGGCCTCCTCCTTCATCCCCTGAGCGTCGTAGGCGTTTCCCAGCTCGTTCAACTCTCGTGCGTCTAGATCCTCTAGACTCTTCCCCTCTACCATGCCCCCCACTCTCCGTGGCCTCTACCGGGCAAACAGCTTCGCTATCTCGTCTCGTGGGAACAGCGGCAGGCGCACCATCCCCCCACGAGTCTCCATCATTATTCCTTCCGCCTCCGGCACGGTCCGGCCGATGATGGCCGACGGGGTCTGTTCGGCCGCCAGGACTCTGACCAACTCGTCCGCGTCCTCCAGACTCAAAGCCAGGAGCAGGGCACCCGAGGCGATGGTGCCCAGGGGATCCAGGCCGAACTCTGCACAAAGCCGCCGGCATTCCGGAAGGACCTCGATCTTCCCCTCGTCCACCACCAGCCCCACCTGGGAGGCCAACGCCAGTTCGCGCAGGCCCGTGGCCAAGCCGCCCTCGGTGGGATCGTGCATGGCGTGTACGTCGAAATCCAGACAGGCACGCCTGGCCTCGCGAAAGACGCTTATCCCCGGCTGGCGAAGATACGCCTGGGCGCGTGCGATGAAGTCGTCGGTGTAACCACGCTCTCTCAGGTCGCCCTCCCTCTCCCTAGCGATGAGGGCGGTGCCTTCAATTGCGATGCCCTTGGTCAAGACTATGGCGTCTGCTTCCCTGGCTCCTCCAGAGGTCACCAGCTTCTCCTTCTCCACCTCCCCCAGCATCTGTCCGATGACCATAGGGCGAGTCAGGCCGTAGGTGATCTCAGTATGACCCCCGACCAGCGAGACCCCCAGCTCACTACAGGCGGCATGCATCTGCCGAAGTATCTGCTCTACAGAGGCCTCATCGCTGCCCTTCTCAGGCAACAAAACCGTCGCCAGGAACCACAAAGGAATGGCCCCTGTGGTAACGATGTCGTTGGCGTTGACGTGGACGGCGTACCAGCCGATCTGGTCGGTGGCAAGAGTGATGGGATCCGTCTTGGCCACCAGATACTTGTCCCCCATGTCGAGGACGGCCGCGTCCTCTCCAACTCTGGCTCCCAGCACCACGCGCTCGTCTTCCAGGCGATATCGATCGAGCAAGCGTCCCAGGAACTCTATCGGCAGCTTTCCCACTTCGAATCTCTGCGCCAATGAACGTCACCCCGTTCCGAACAGCGCCCCTGCACGGAAAGCAAGGGGCCCATGACCATTATAGCTCTGTCAGTATGCTGGAGACGACACGGTCGCGCCAGGGCAACCGCCGAGCAGAGCAGATGCACCCCAGGGAGACGGTGTCGCCAAGGGAGCGCACCGGTATCGGAGTCTCATGTCACCCAACGCCGTCAACGCGTGGGGATGCACCAGAGCCGGCAGAGAGCTGCCCGGCTGTGTAAGCGATGGGCCCTGACAGTTTCTGGCAGGTATCGGCAGTACGTTGCACTCTCAGGGACAAGCCAGACAGTTTCTGGCAGCATCGCTGGCAGTTCCCGACAGTGGGGATGTGGTAGAAGGAGAGTGGGCTCGATACCAGGTTCTTATCCACTCCACGCGTGCTGGACATTCCGTGGAGTTGACCATGTTCACTGTGGGAGGTGAAGAACCATGAAGACTATCCTATTCTTGCTGCCGGCTCTTCAGGAAGTCCTCTCCCAGGACTTCCGCCAGATCAAGTACTCTCTCTTCCCACCCCTGAGCCTGCTCACCCTGGC
>JBAVWD010000056.1:0-3101 GCA_049697655.1 Anaerolineae bacterium
ACGAGCACGTGGGCTTGACAGGTCTGATCCTGACCAAGCTGGATGGCGACGCCAGGGGGGGCGCCGCCCTGTCGATGCGGTCCGTCACCGGAGTACCCATCAAGTTCCTCGGAGTGGGCGAGAAACCTGCGGACCTGGAGAGCTTCTATCCCGATCGTCTGGCCTCGCGCATTCTGGGCATGGGCGACGCCTTGGGGCTCATCGAGAAGGTGCAGGAGGTGTTCGATCAGGAGCAGGCGCTGAAGATGGAGGAGAAGCTGCGCACAGCCAGCTTCACGCTCGAGGACTTTCTGGAGCAGTTGCGCCAGGTGAAGAAGATGGGACCGATGAGCCAACTCCTGGGCATGGTGCCCGGGTTGTCCAGCCTCGCCGGGGAGATCCCCCAGGACGTGACGGACAAGCAGTTGGTGATGATCGAGGCGATGATCAACTCCATGACGCCTGCGGAACGGCAAGACCCTCGCATTGTCGGGGGCAGTCGCAAGCGCCGGATCGCCCGTGGCAGCGGCACGACGGTTCAGGAAGTCAACCAGCTCATGAGCCAGTTCCGACTGGTCCAGAAGATGATGAGGCAGGTGGGCAAGGGACGCATGCCTGATCTGTTGTCCATGTTCAGATGATGCGGACCCTGCTACTCGATACCAGGTACTACTAGCACGGAGAGGAGATACAGAAGCAGAAATGGTCAAGATCAGGTTGCGCCGTGTTGGGGCGAAGAGGCAACCATACTTCAGGGTGGTCGTTGCTGATACGCGGTCACCGAGAGATGGGCGCTTCATCGAGATTATCGGCCACTACGATCCACGTCAGGACCCTCCTGCGTTCACCCTGAAGGAGGATCGGGCAATCTACTGGCTTCAGCAGGGTGCTCAAGCGTCTGACGCCGTGGCGCGCATGTTTGACAAGCTCGGCACTTTGGACAAGCTGGCACGGGTCAGAGCGGGCGAGTCGGTGGCAGACGTCCTTGCCGAGGCGGCCGCGGCTGCGGCGGTGCAGGTGAAGCCGCTGGAACCTTCCCTCCCAGAGGAGGTCGAGGAGGAGGCGCTTCCTGAGGAGAGCGCCGAGCCAATCTCGGTGGTCTCGCTGGAGGAGCTGGGACTCTCAGCGCGTGTACTCAAGGCGCTCGGCGAGGCGAAAGTCCACACTGTCCAGGACATGCTCGACAAGCTGGCCCAGGGCAGGGAGGAAGTGCTGGCCATCGCAGGCCTGGGGCGGAAGTCCTTGGAGGAGATCGAAGAGGCGCTGCGGGCCGCTGGATTGCTGGAGTAGGCCAACGTCGCAGCGCGACGCCCATCAAGGCCAGAGCTCGGCATCCCTGTCCCATCCATCCGCTGAGGAGATCAGGGCGGCTCCCCCGTCTTGGCTGGGGCCGCCTCCCTGTTCCACGGAGTCCTGAACCGAGGAGGCACGATGACCATGAAGGAACTGGTGGAGTACATGGCCAAGTTGCTGGTGGACAACCCAGATCAGGTGGAAGTGACGGAAGTGACGGCCACGCGTTCCGCGATCTTTGAGCTTCGGGTGGCCCGGGAGGACATGGGCCGGGTCATCGGCAAGCAGGGCCGCGTGGCAAACGCCATGCGCACCCTGCTCAAGGTGGCTGCCGCCAAGCAGGGAAAGCGTGCGATATTGGAGATTGTGTAAATGGAGGCGGGGCCGAACGCAGTGCAGCCGGCTGGCCGGTCACGACGGCCCACTCATCTGGCGATTGGGCGAGTCTTGAAGCCCCACGGCTTGGTGGGCGAGGTAGACGTCCAAATCCTGACCGATTTTCCGGACCGCTTCGGCCTGCTGAAGACGATCTATCTGGGTGAACGCTATGCCCCAGCCGTACTTGAGAGTCAGCGAAGGCACGGTCGCCGGATTCTCCTCAAGTTTGAAGGTTGCGATGATCGGGAGGAAGCCGAGAAGTTGCGAGGAGAGTTGATCTATGTGCCCGTGGACGAGGCGGTGCCGCTGGAGGAGGATGAGTACTACCTGCATGAGATCGTGGGGCTTCAGGCGTGGACGACCGAGGGCGAGTACCTCGGTCGTATTGAAGAGGTCATCGACACCGGCAGCAACGACGTCTACGTGGTGAGAGACGGCGTTCGGGAGACGCTAATACCAGCTCTATCGGACGTGGTGCTCAGCATCGACATAAAGCAGGGGCGGATCGAGGTCCAGCTAATGAAGGGCCTTCGGTAGGGAGGGATCCGACGTTGCCGCGATACGGAGCGAGGGGACTGCGTTGACGGACGTTCAGTACTGGATCGGGTTCAACATCGTCTCCGGGATCGGGCCGGCGCGTTTCAAGAGGCTCTTGGACCACTTTGGCGAGGCAGGCAGGGCCTGGCACGCCACCGAGGTTGAACTGCATGCGGCCGGTCTCGACGCACGCTCCATCGAGTCGCTCATCGCCGCCCGGCAAGAGCTCTCTCTAGCCGATGAACTGGCGCGCGTACAGAGGCAAGGTGCCAGCGTCGTCACGTGGGAGGACAAGCGATATCCCCCTCGTCTGCTTCAGATCCACGGCGCTCCACCCCTGCTCTACGTCAAGGGAGAGATCCTGCCCGAAGACGAGTGGGCGGTAGCCGTCGTAGGCACGCGGTCTGCAACCAAATACGGTAGACAGATGGTGGAGGAGATCGCTGGCGGGTTGGGCAGGAGCGGGATCACCGTCGTCAGCGGGCTGGCGAGAGGGATCGATTCTCTCGCGCATCGGGCAGCGTTGAGGGCCGGAGGCCGCACCATCTCCGTCCTCGGTTCTGGGATTGACATAATCTATCCGAGCGAGCATGGGGACCTGGCCCAAAAGATCGCGGAGAAGGGGGCCATCATCACCGAGTATCCGCTGGGAACCAAGCCAGAGGCTGGGAACTTCCCGCCGCGGAACCGCATTATCAGTGGCCTGTCGTTGGGGACGCTGGTGGTGGAGGCGGGGAAGCGTAGTGGAGCTTTGATCACCGCTGACTTTGCGCTGGAGCAGGGCAGAGAGGTGTTCGCGCTACCGGGCAGCGCCACCAGCGGGAAGAGTGAGGGGACCAACAGGCTGATCCAGGATGGTGGCGCGAAGCTGGTGCTCTCGGTGGATGATATCCTGGAAGAACTGAACCTGACCC
>JBAVWD010000057.1:0-3739 GCA_049697655.1 Anaerolineae bacterium
GGCAGATGGTCGCCCCAGCCGTGGTGCCGCTTTCCCTTGTGACCCATCAGAGAACGGAGGAGACTCATGGGCAAGCACAAGCCCCTAGTGTATCCCTATATCCCCAACTCGGTGCCCGACGTCAAGGCACGAATGCTTGAGGAGGTAGGGGCGCGCAGCGTGGACGATTTCTACGAGGACGTGCCCCCCAACCTGCGCCTCAAGGGTCCGCTGAAGCTGCCCGATCCTTTGCCCTCCGAGTACGCTCTGAAGAGGCACGTGGAAGGTATCCTGGGCCGGAACCGGACATGCGGAGAGTACCTCAACTTCCTGGGTGCAGGTTGCTACCAGCATCACGTGCCGGCAGTGTGCGACGAGGTGAACCAGCGGGGCGAGTTCCTCACCGCCTACGCGGGCGAGCCGTACGACGACCACGGCAGGTTCCAGGCCCTGTTCGAGTACACGAGCATGATGGGCGAGCTTCTCAATATGGAGGTGGTTAACGTCCCCACCTACGATGGTTTCCAGGCGGCCGCGACTGCCCTGCGCATGGCCGGGCGGATCACAGGCCGCCGGGAGGTTTTGGTCCCCCAGATCATCGGCGCGGACAAGCTGTCCAAGATCAGGGACTACTGCAAAGCGCAACTGGAGATCAGACAGATAGGCTACAATGGGGACACCGGGCACCTGGACCTCGATCAACTCAAGGTCGCGATAGGGGGCGAGACCGCGGCGGTATACCTGGAGAACCCATCCTACCTGGGCTTCATCGAGACTCAAGGTGAGAAGGTCTCGGAGATCGCTCACGAGCAGGGCGCCATCTGTGTGGTCAGCGTGGATCCCATCTCCCTGGGTGTGCTCACCCCACCGGCCGACTACGGGGCGGACATCGTCTGCGGCGACTTGCAGCCATTGGGGATGCACATGCAGTTCGGCGGGGGACAGGCAGGGTTCATCGCCACCAGGGACGAGGAGAGGTACGTGAGGGAGTATCCGTCGCGGCTCTTTGGGATCGCCCCGACACGTGTCGAGGGGGAGTACGGCTTCGGGGACGTGGCCTACGAAAGGACCTCCTTCGCCGTAAGAGAGCAGGGCAAGGAGTGGGTGGGCACGGCTGCGGCACTATGGGGCATCACCGCCGGGGTGTACCTGGCCTTGATGGGGCCTCAGGGCATGGCCGAGATTGGCGAAGGGATTCTGCTCAGGTCGCGGTACGCAATGGCGGAGCTGAACAAGGTGGAAGGGGTCCGCGCCCCCCTCTTTGAAGGCCCACATTTCAAGGAGTTCGTGGTCAACTTCGATGGGACTGGAAAGACGGTGGAGGAGATCAACAGGGCTCTGCTGACGCGCGGCGTCTTTGGAGGAAAAGACCTGACCAGGGAGTTCCCGCAACTGGGCAAGAGCGCCCTGTACTGCGTGACCGAAGTCCACACCAAAGAGGACATAGACACGCTGGTCAGTGCCCTGCGGGAGGTGGTGGAATAACATGGACGACATCAGGCGGCACAGATACGTCGACGGCAAACCCAGGTTGAGACGATTCCACCAGGCCCGGTGGGACGAGCCCATCATCTTCGAGCTAAGCTGCAAGGGACAGCGGGGCATCCTGGTGCCGGAGGTCGAAGAGGAGATCAGGGAGCAGGTGGGAGACGTGATGGCCTCGCTGCCCGAGTACATGCGCCGGAAGGAGCCGCCGGCGTTGCCGGAGCTCTCCCAGCCGCAGGTGCTGAGACACTACGTGCGCCTGTCCCAGGAGAACCTGGGAACCGACCTGAACATCGACGTCGGACAGGGCACGTGTACTATGAAGTACAGCCCCAAGATCAACGATCAACTGGCCAGAGCGCCCAAGGTGGCCGACCTTCACCCCTTGCAGGATGAGGACACCGTCCAGGGCATCCTGGAGATCATGTACAGGTTCGAGGATATGCTGAAGGAGATCTCGGGTCTGGACCGCTTCTCCCTTCAGCCGGGCGCTGGTTCAGCAGCCATCTACACCAACGTCTCCATCATCCGGGCGTACCACGAATCGCGGGGCGAGGGGGACCAGCGCGACGAGATCATCACTACCATCTTCTCTCACCCCTCTAACGCGGCCTGCGCCAAGACCGCGGGCTACAAGGTAATCACGCTCTATCCCGACGAGGATGGCTATCCCGATCTCGGTGCTCTGAAGGCGGCCGTCTCGGAGAGAACGGCGGGGCTGTTGATCACCAATCCAGAGGACACCGGCATCTTCAATCCCAGGATCGAGGACTTCGTTAAGGCCGTGCACGAGGCCGGGGGGCTCTGCTCCTACGACCAGGCCAACGCCAACGGGATACTGGGCATCACCAGGGCTGGGGAGGCCCATTTCGACCTTTGTCACTTCAATCTGCACAAGACCTTCTCCTCGCCTCACGGGTGCGGTGGGCCTGCCGTGGGCGCGACGGGGGTGAGGCAAGAACTGGCCCGGTTCCTGCCGGTTCCTCTCGTTGAGTACGATGGCCACGGGTACCATCTCGATTATGACCTGCCCCTCAGTATCGGCAAGATCGGACCCTTCTATGGTGTCGCGCCGGCAGTGGTCAGGGCGTACGCCTGGGTGATGAGCCTGGGGGCTGAGGGCTTGCGGGAGGTGGCGGAGATCGCAGTTCTCAACAACAACTACCTGTTGAAGAAGGTGCTGGAGATCCCCGGCGTCAGCGCGCCCTATGCCCAGGGGAAGCGTCGTATCGAACAGGTGCGGTATAGCTGGCAGGAGTTGACCGAGGAGACCGGGGTTCATTCCGAAGAGCTTGGGCTTCGTGCGGCGGACTTCGGCGTTCACTACTGGACCAGCCATCACCCTTTCGTCGTTCCGGAACCTTGCACGCTGGAGCCGACAGAGTCATATTCCAGGGATGAATTGGACGAATACGCGGCTATCCTCGCTCACGTGGCGGAAGAGGCTCGCACGAACCCTAAACTGGTCAAGACTGCGCCTCACAACAGCGCCATTCACACCATCGACCATGCACCGCTGGGCGATCCGAACCAGTGGGCGATGACCTGGCGGGCATACAGGAGGAAAGTCCAGGAGCAGGCAGAATAGCGCCATGCGCCAAGACAGGTCGTGACTGGCACCGTTCCCTACACTTCCAAGGCGGGGCCGGTGGGGTGCGGGGTCGCCTGGGCCATTGGGAATTCAAGAACGGAATGGAGAAGAAACGGCTTGGTCTGATCGTCAACCCGGTCGCCGGGCTGGGGGGCAGGGTCGGGCTCAAGGGCAGCGACGGAGCGGACATACAGAGGCGAGCCCTCAAGCTGGGTGCGGTGGCAGAATCTCCAAGACGTGCCCAGCTTGCCCTGGAGATGTTGTCCCCTTTGAAGGAGCAATTCGAAGTTTTCACCTCTCCCGGCGAGATGGGCGAAGATGTAGTCTCCCGGTGTGGGCTAGGGGCAACGGTTGTCGGCACCATCACGCCGGGCAAGACCACTGCCCAGGACACCATCCGCGCCGCTGGGGAGATGCGGGGCCTGGGTATGGACCTTCTCCTCTTCGCCGGAGGGGATGGCACGGCCAGGGATGTCTATGAAGCGGTGGGGCTGACGCTGCCGGCCCTGGGGATCCCTGCCGGGGTGAAGATCCATTCCGCAGCCTTCGCCTCGAGCCCCATGGCGGCGGGCGAGCTGGCGGCGTCCTACTTGCGAGGAGGCGTGCCCAGCCTGCGAGAGGCCGAGGTAATGGACATCGACGAGGATGCCTTTCGACGTGATGTCCTGTCAGCCAGGCTGTACG
>JBAVWD010000058.1:0-7089 GCA_049697655.1 Anaerolineae bacterium
CCGTCCTTGGAGAAAGTCCCCTGTGCTGGAGACCAGCCGGCGTACCAACGATGGCTGCTGTAGCTCTTCGCTTAGGGGAAGAATCTCTCCGGCCTCGGGAGACAGGGCTTCCTCAGCTAGGCGAAGCAACTCCCTCCACAGACCCGGCTTGACGATCTCGATGGCATATCCCTCCGAGGCTACAGAAGAGGGTGGAACCACGGGATCCAGCTTCAGGCTGCTCACCGAATCAACTTCGGTGAAGTCGAGCTCTTGGTACAGTCTCCGCGCCGCGAAGTTGTCTGCCCTCACCTCCAGGCTGATGCGGCGGGCTCCCTTCTGCTGCGCCATTTGCACCCCGGCTGACACTAGGCCACGTGCGATCCCTCGGCGGCGGTAATCCGGATGCACCGCCAGGTTGCTGATGAACCAGCCCTTCTTCTCGCTGTATCGACGGTGCACGGTGACGTTGCCCACGATTCTACCTTGTTCCATCCACACGAACCCGCCGAAGGTGTCGGCCAGGGGCATACGCATGGCGCTCAACAACCAGAAGAGTGGTCCAAAGAGCCAGGCGAGTGCACGCATCTCGCGCAGTGCTTCGCGGCTCAAAGGATCCAGCGCCTCGCCGAAGGCGAGTTCTATGAGTTCGGTGGTCGGATGGAGATCGAGCAGTGGGTTGAAAGGTCGCAATCCACGTGCGCTGCCACTCTCTGCCAGACCGGCAAGCACGCCTCATACCTCCACTAGCTGGTCCGCCGACGGCAGGGCGCTTTTCTCCAGTGCACTAGGCGCCCCAGTTTCGGGTTCTTTCATCATCGTCAGAGCAGGCAGAACGGCGAGTGCGGTGATGATCCCTGCACCCACAAACACCGTGCGGATGCCGAAGGCATCGGCCAGGAAAGCGGCGCCACCCATGGAGATAAGGTAGCTCACGGTCATGGTGGTATCCGCAACGCTGGACACCCGACCCAGCTTCTCGTCAGGCACGGCCACCTGTATCAGAGTGCTCAGCGCTGCGTTGAGAGGGGCCAGACCGAGCCCGACGACGAAGGTGGCCATGAGAATCAGCGCAAATTGGCTGGCCAATCCGCAGGCGGCGAGGGCAGCTCCCAGCAGGGTGATGCTTGAGGCGATGATCCGGGTCAGGCGGAACCGGGCAGCCAGATTACCCACTAGCACACTTCCCACCAGCATACCCACACCCTGCGCGGTTTGCACGAAGCCCAACCCCTGGGGGCCCGCGCCGAATTCCCCTTGAAGGTAGGGCACGAACAAGACCTCGATGGCCCCCACTCCCAGCAAGGCTACCAGCAGGGTGACAATGATGCCCAGAACGGTCTTGTTGTGTAGGGTATAGGATATGCCTTCCGCAAGACGATGCCCGAGCATTCTCAGGCTGACTTGCTCCTCATCCACCGTCTGTCCACTAGTGGTGATGGTGACGATGGCGATCGCTGAGATGAAGTAGGATAGTGAGTCCACGATGAAGGCCACTGCTGTGCCCGCCCAGGCGATGAGAAAGCCTGCCAAGGCGGGCCCCATCAGCAGTGCCACCACACGGATGGTCTGCGAAAGGGCGTTGGCGGAGAGAAGATTGTCCTCACCTTCGACGATCCGGGGGATCATGGCCGTCTTCGCGGGTGCGAAGAAGACACTAACCGAGGAGAGCAGGAAACCTACAACATAGAAGACGTAGACCTGCTCGGCGCTGCGCACGGTCAGAAAGGCGAGCACGAGCAGCCCGCGCAACAGATCTGAGATGATCATCACGTGCTTCCGATTGACACGATCAACGACCACGCCGGCCAGGAAGCTGAAGACGAGCTGTGGCAGAGTCAGGGAGATCATCATCATGCCCATGGCTACAGTGGAACCTGTCAGCCGATTGACAGTGATCAGCAGCGCCAGGAAGGTGAAGCTGTCTCCAATCTGGGAGATGACTTGTCCCAGCCAGAGTGCCAGGAAGTCCCTGTTCCTGAGTACGTCTGCGAAAGACGCTCTCTTCGTGTTGGCTGCACTCATCTCTACCTGTCGATGCCCTTCAGCAGTTCCACCGCATCCTTAGGGGTGAGTTCGCCGGCCTGAACCTGCTCCAGGATATCCTTGCGACGCTCGGCGCTCACGCCAGCCTCGGCGGGAACCTCGTATCCCAGGGCACGGATGGCGTCATGGAGTCGGTTCCGCACCGTCGGGTACGAAATGCCGAGTTCCTCCTCCACGCGGGTGATCTTGCCCTCGCATTTGATGAAGGTCTCCACGAAGTGCAGTTGCTCAGGGGTGAGACGATAGAACTTGCCCAGGTTGAAATGTCCCTCCAGCACCGTGTCGCAACTGCGACAATGTAGCCTGGTGATGGTCAACTCCTCTCCGCATACCGGGCACTTACCGATGACCTGATACATGTGTTGTCCTCCCTCTGCCAGGGTGTGGGCTATCTTGTGAGTGTCATGGGGCGACAGCCGGAGGCTAGAATATGCTTGGACTCTGCATCACGACGAGCCGCCCCTGCTTTCTCCGACAAGGTCTCAACTCTCAACTCTGCCTGCTCCGCGTGCTTTCTTCGCACCACAACGGTGAACTCAAAACCTCTCCACGTGAGCTCCATTCCTACCTCCCCGGTACTGCCATCGAGAGCCGGCCCGCTCGGACCTCGCTGCTGGCACTGCGGGCTTCTTTCGATGCCGATGAGAATCTTTAAGCCGTGCCTCACAAATCTGAATCACACTATTGAATATTATAAGGCAAGTTCGACGCCTTGTCAATATCCACATTGAGTCTTTTGAGTTCCAAAGCATGAATTTTAAGGTTCGGATGGAGATTCTCAGCAATAAAAGGGGGAGAGCGTCTGCTCTCCCCCCAGACAGGACAACAAGCCGGGCAAAACCAGGTCCAGTTATTCTACTCCAGGCTTATGATCCACACGCAGAGCCCCGCGAGCAAGACGGTAACCACCACCAGAGCCAGTACCTGGCCCGGCAGGAGGCCCACGTGGCGGACCGCGATGAGGAGCATGACGACCATGCCGATAGCCAGTGCTATCCAAGCTGCCAGATTGGGGTGCTGGGTTGCTAATTCCTTGAGCCGCGCCATCTGCTTGTAGCCTCCTTGTGTTGAGTAAGCTAGCCCCGACTCCGTGCTATCCCTGAACAGGGGCCATGATTGGTGTTGCTGGCAGCCTCTTGAGCAGTACTATCTCGTCGGCGTCCTTGTGCTCCTCCAGAACCTCACTCCATGCTCTGGCCAGTTCCTCCTCCTTGGCACGTTCGTAGCCCAGTTCCCTGTAGAACTTGATGGCTCGCCAGGAGGACTGTCGCCCTGCGAGGAGCAGGGCCACTTCGCAGGACAAAGTTATGGCCTCCTCCTCCACTCGCTGCAGCAGAGGAGTGCCCACGCGCCGGCGTTGCACTGGCGGGTACACATACAGATCCTTGAGGCAGGCTACAAAGTTGGCGGCCTGCCAGCGAACAACGCCCATCACCTTGCTGGTGGCCGACACGAAGTAGGCCCATTCGAGCAGTCGCTCGACAAGGGCACTGGGGTCAGAGGCGGCCCTTCCTCCCGAGCTTTTGCGCACGATTTCGGCGATAGCCTCCAGATCCTGTCGGGATGCCCGGCGCACATTCACGGCTGCTGGCATAGCCGCTCCTGGATCCTTTCCCATTCAGCCTTGACCTGCTCCCAGGTCTGGTCCAGTGTGCCACTATTGTCTATGACTACGTCGGCCCACCGTGCCTGTTCTTCCTCCGGCATCTGGGCCCTCAGTCGTTCCTGAACCTCTTCTGGATCCGCCCCCCGGTCCTCGACCAGCCGGCGCAAACGCTCCTCCTCTGGACAGGTGACCAGCCAAAGGGAGCTGAGCACGTGGTGCACCCCGCTTTCGATGAGTTTCACTGCTTCCACCGCCATGATGGGCTCTTCAGCGTTCCGTACCAGCTCCAGGAAGCTCTGATCCACAGCTGGGTGGACTATCTCTTCGAGGCGTTTCAAGGCCTGGGGGTCATCGAAGACGACAGAGCCCAGCTTCTTGCGATCGATGCAGCCTCCCTCGTCGAGGACTGCCTCGCCGAAGGTGTCCACTACAGCCTGCCACACGGGGGTTCCTCTGTCCATTACCTGGTGCACCAGATCATCCGCGTCCACGATTCTGGCCCCTAGCTGGGCCAGCATCGCGAGCACGGTGCTCTTGCCGCTGCCGATGTTGCCCGTGAGGCCGATGACGTACTTCATCGTGGCGGCATTATACCACAAGCGCGGCCAGTTATCAATTGCCACCGGGCATTGGATCCGGTATAATGACATGCCTTCGGAGGTGCGGGCGGTGATGGCGAGTGGTCGGTCGCTGTGGGTCCTCTCAACCGTGGTATGCATTTCCAGCTGGGTGGGCCTGGGCTACGTGGTCTGGAATACCGACCCGGCGCTGACGGTGAACCGCCTACTCTTTCTCGCCCTGCTATTCCTGGCGTTGTGCACTCTTCTCTCCGCGCTGGCGCACTACCTGCATTTCCGTTTTACGTCTGCGAAGTCGTACCGGAGCGATGTCAAGAGGTCTTTCCGTGAAGGGGCGTTGGCCGCCTTGTTCCTGACGCTGTGTGCGTGGCTTCGTATGGGGCAGGCTCTCAACTGGATCAACGCGTTGCTTCTGCTGAGCGCTCTGGCGCTCGTCGAGGTCTTCATCTTGCTGAGAAGTTCGTAGCGAAGGAGAGGCATGGTGATTGAAGGCGTCAAGGTCAGGCAGCTACGCTTCATACCCGATGAACGGGGCTATCTGATGGAGATACTCCGCTCCGATTGGGAGGAGTATGACAGATTCGGTCAGGTGTACGTGACAGCCGCCTATCCTGGTGTGGTCAAGGGCTGGCACTACCACGAGCTTCAGACTGACCACTTTGTGTGCATCCATGGGATGGCCAAGGTCGTGCTGTACGATCGGCGCGAGCTCTCACCTACTTTCGGTGAGGTGAACGAGTTCTTCATCGGGGAGCAAAACCCATGCCTGATCAAGATACCGTCCGAGGTGGTACATGGCTTCAAGGGCGTTGGCGAGGATGTGGCGTTGATCGTCAACGTCCCCACCGAACTATACAACTATGACCAGCCAGATGAGTACCGTCTGCCGTATGACACCGACGAGATTCCCTACGACTGGACTCTGCAGCACGGATAGGTCAGGTACCTCTCGGCATCGCCAGATCGGAGACCAAAAGAGCCCGCAGCGCGGGCTCTTTTGTTGCCTGCGGGTGAGAGATCAGCGGTGACGGAAGGTGATGTTGATGAACGACGCATTACCCTCTGTGCAGTCGGGGATCCGCCAGGTCAGGGGTGCTGACAAGGGGGTCGGGTTGGCCTCGCTCGCGATGATCTGCAGTATAGAGTTCTTGGCGCCGTGGTAGATGGGTCCGGGGAAGATGAAGAACTTGAAGACACCCGGCTGCTCCATGGGATCGCCCGTAACCCAGTAGTCCACATAACCATCCAACTGCCATTTGACGGTCACCTGGGCTGTTGTGGGTCTGCCCGCTGCGTCCAGGATTACCCCCTGCACGCCCAATTCGCTACACCCCTTCTCCTGTTCCTGCCTGCTCCCCTCCACGTACTCATACTGGTACTGCTGCGGGGTAGCCGTGGCCGGCCGCGGCGTGGCTGTAGGCGCAGGCGGCTGTGGTCGTGTGGTGGCGGTCGGGGCGGCGGCAGGTTGTGTCGCCGTCGGAGCCGCGCCTGACTGCGTAGCTGTCGGGTTGGGCGGTGGCGAGACGGAGCCACCGCTCGCGGGGATGATGAGCTGCGTGCCGACGTTAATAATGGCGCTGCTTATCCCGTTGGCGTCCATGATGGCCTGCACAGAGACGCCAAATCGGCTGGCTATGCCGCTGAGGGTGTCACCGGCCTGGACAACATAGGTCACGTATGGCGGTGTAGGCGTGGCGCTGGGAGGGTTCGTTGCAGTAGGTGTCGCAGGAGGGGTGTCAGTAGCGAATGGAGTATCGGTGGGCGTGGAGGTAGGGGTATGGGTGGCTGTGGCGGTGAAGGTTGCCATCAGGCTCTTTGTCGGTGTGGGAGTGGAAGCCGCTGACCCGGTAATAAGGGATCCCAGGGAGCAAGCGAGGCTTGCCAACACCAGGATAGAGATAGCGATGATGAGTGGAGAAGACTTGCCGCTGATGATCTAGTCCTCCTCAGGCCGGTAGTTTCGCTGGAAATCGATGATTACCCATTGGCGACCGGTACCGTCCGGATCGCAGTCGTGGGTGTCTGTCTGGAAGAGAACAGGTTGTGAGAGCGCCCTGCCTTGAGCATCCACCACGGCCACCCACCAGTTTCCGGCTTTGGGTCCTTCAGGGTCGAGAACGCCTATGTAGTATCCAGCCCCCTTTGTTGGATCCTGTCCGGTCTGCAGCGGGCCGCACCAGTATTCTCCCTCGACACAGACCTTCAAACGGATTCCTCCCAGCTGATTGGGCGGTTCTAAGTCCCAGACCGTCCCTTCAAGCGTGGTCGCAGCACAGTCAGGCAGATATTCAACCGGTGCGTACAGGGAGTACTGATAGGCCACGGTGGCTGTCGCCGTGGGTGGCGCTGGGGTGGGCGACGCTGGGCGGCGCGTGGCCGTCGCCGTGGGGGCACGTCTTGTAGGCGTCGGTGGAATCGGTGCAACCGGTGTCCAGGCAGGAGTATCGGTGGGTGCGACGGCGGGAGTCTCGGTAGGAACCAGAGTTGCGGTAGCGGTGGCAGTATGCTCTGGTGGGGGGCTCCAAGGCTCAGTAGGGGTCACCGAAGGCCTGGGGGTCTTGGTGGGAGTGGGCGTTACGGAAGGAGAAGGGGCGATGACAGAGAGCAGCGGGCAGCTGCAACTGATGGTGATCATCGCTGCCACGACTGCCAGCGCCAGCACCTTCCCAGTGTCGCTGTTCAAGGGCGATGCGCCTCTCCTCGGGGCCTCATACCTGGGTGGGGCTTTGGCTCATCCACGTGGTTGATCGCAGACCCCATACGCTATCTGGCGTACTCGAACACGATGTTCTCAAACTGGCCCGCGACGTCACAGCCAACGAAGTCGATGATGACCGTTTCCGACTGGGGGGTTGGGTTGTTCTCACTGGCCACGATGTC
>JBAVWD010000059.1:0-3272 GCA_049697655.1 Anaerolineae bacterium
TGAGGAGACAGATGCCATGGGAAACCTGCCAGGAGTCGCAGTCAAACTCGTCGCTCGTGGAGAGGGCGTGACGGGAGAGGAATCTGGCACAGCGCACCCTGCCAGACTCAGCGCCATCAGGAGTATGCAGAGTTTAGAACGGCCCTTGGACATAACCAGTCAGAGCGGAGTATCTCCCAGCAAACAGGCACCTCAGAGCAATCTCGCTCTCGCGCCCAGTATAGCAGGTCGCCAGGGATATGCAAGCCTGGTCGCCGAGGTACGACACCGCCCGTTGTGCAGCACATATCATATGGCTATAATGGGCCAGCCCACGACAGCCCAAATCGTGCGACGGCCCATCTGGAGAACGACGAGAGTGGGACAGACAGATTTCAGGACCCTGGCCTTGCTGGGCGAGCAATTGGAAAGGACCTCCGGACGCCTGGAGATGACCGAAATGACTGCGCGGTTTGTCAAGGCACTGGCGCCCAGTGAGGTTGCCCCTGGAGTGCGCCTCCTGATCGGCCAAGTGTTCCCGGCATGGGATGAGCGGACTCTCAATCTCAGCTGGCGCGCCGTGCAGAACCTTATGAGCGACCTCACCGCAGCCAGCGAGCGGGATTGGCAGGAGGTGTTCGACGAGGCGGTGGATGCCGGTGAAGCCGTCCGCTTGCTCTTGGAGACAAGCGCCAAACCACAGCCTCGGTCGGCTCCGCTGACCATCTCAGAGGTATACGAAGCTCTGGAAACCATAGCCGACACAAGAGGCAAGGGCTCGCGCCAGCGTAAAGAGGAACTCCTCAAGTCTATGATGTCCCGCTCTACCCCGCTCGAGGCCAAGTACCTGGTCAAGAACGTTTTGGGCGAAATGCGGCACGGTGTCAGCGAGGGCGTGATGCTCGACGCCATCGCTGAGGCGTCCAAGGCCAAGAAGCAGACGGTCCGCCGGGCTCACATGTTCCTCGGAGATCTGGGCGAGGTGGCCCTGTTGGCCATGACGGATGGCCAAGATGGCTTGGACCAGACCCATCCGCAGCTCTTTAGACCACTCAAGCCCATGCTGGCACAACCGGCACAGGACCTGGCGGAGGCCTTCTGGTATCACCGCGGAGAGGTTGCGCTGGAGCACAAGCTCGATGGAGCCAGGGTTCAGATACACAAGGATGGATCCAACGTCAAGATCTTCACCCGTAATCTCTCTCAGGTGACGAGCAGCCTGCCCGAGGTCGCGGACGAGGTACGATCACAAACGCAGGCAGACCAGGCGATTCTTGAGGGAGAGGTCATCGCCATCGATGCCGGGGGCCGCCCCCTGCCTTTCCAGCATCTTATGAGACGCTTTCGCAGAGTGCACAATGTCAACAAGGTTGCCCAACAGATACCCGTTCAGCTCCACCTCTTCGATATCCTCTACCGAGACGGAGAGAATCTCGTAGATTGCCCATATGACGAGAGGTGGCGAATCCTCGAACAGACCAGGGGGAGCATGGTCACAGCGGCGCGGAGCGTACCGCGGAGCCTTCAAGAAGGAGAGAGCTTCGCGATTCAAGCCCTCCGTGACGGACACGAGGGGGTAATGGTCAAGCACTTGCACAGCGCGTACAGGCCCGGAGTGAGAGGAAAGTCGTGGTTCAAAGTCAAGCACACCCTGTCTCTGGACCTGGTGATCGTGGCGGCGGACTGGGGTTATGGTCGCCGTCACGGATGGCTGAGCAACTACCATCTGGCCGTCAGGGACGAGGAGAGAAACGCGTTCCTCGAAGTGGGCAAGACCTTCAAAGGGCTGACCGACGCGGAGTTCCAGCAGATGACCGACAGACTCCTGGCCGTGGAAACGCATCGTAAGAGGGGCACGGTCTTCGTGGAGCCCAGGGTGGTGGTGGAAGTCCTGTTCAACGAGATCCAGGCCAGTGCCCAGTACGAGTCGGGCCTGGCCTTGCGTTTTGCCCGCATCACCAGGCTGCGAGAAGACAAGGGACCTGAGGACGCCGATACTCTCCGGACCCTGTGGTCGCTGTTCGACAGACAGTTCGCTCACAAGGGCCGTCTCCTGGAGACCCGGACCGACTAAGAGCCTCAGGCCAGAGTGCGCACCATCTCAGGTAGCAGTGCCAGGCTGGCCAACACCTCCCCGTATAGATGATTCCTGACGTACTCTTCGCACCATGCGGGGGTGTATGGAGTCTTGAGCAGCAGGAAAGGGATGCCCATCATCATGGGCATGGCGCCGGGCATGGACCATGTATCCGCAACCACCAGGAGCCTTCTTGCGTCCTTCATCTCCCTCGTCAGTTTGTCGTAGTAGGCAGGCCGCCGAAGGTCTATGGTGTGCAGCTCATCCACCTGGAAGATCTGGCCTGTCCCTTGTTCTGGATGAACGAACTCCTTCCTCCAAGAGGGATCGATCCCGTACTGTCTCGTGTCCCCCAGCACCCTCATCTCCCCAAAGCCTATGGTCTTGAGGTTCTTCGTGACCTTGTCTCCTTTCGAGCTGCTCAGTACCACCGGCTCCAGGTCGGACTGGGCCACGAGTTCTGCCAGTACGGCCTCCGCTGCCGGACGAAAGCGAGGCGGTAGCTCGAAGGTGTGTTTGTGGAAGAGATAGTTGCTGCAATCCATGATGGGATCGTACTCGACCTCCGGGAAGTATCTGCTTACCGCCTCAGTGTAGGAACGGTTCAGCCGCAGCATGGTTTGGATGGTGGTGGTGTTGGTGATGAAGGCCCCCTCATCGCCGTAGGCAGCTATACCCCCGTTGACCTCCCACCGGTACTTATGTGGCTCGCCTAGGACCATGGCCCGGGTGCGAGCATAACCCACCCTCAACTGGGTTAACGGCACCTTCAAGATGTCCCGTGACAGAGTAGCGAGAGACTTCTCCGCCAACTCCCCGACCTGTTCTTCCTCCGCAGTCAGAGTGCCGTCATAGTCGAGGATGACCTTGACGGATTGGGATGGTGGCATAACACCTCCCCCTCCACAGCTCTGAGGCCATTATACCCGCTTTGACAGTTCCCCTCCAGAGACTGACCCTTTGAGGGAGGCTCTCTTCCCCCTGTGGAGAATCGACCTGTACACACTCATCCTGCCTGCTGAAGGGTGCCCTGGACATGGGGTCATCAGGACACGATGGGGACGCCCTTCATCCGCGGGTGCGGCCAGCATGGTGGCCGGCTTGATCTACGGCGCTGACCTCACGGGTGCATGTTTCGGGGCCTTCCTGAGCGGCGTCTTCCTCATCCCCATCTTGGGCATTCCTCAGACCTGTTACGCGGTGCCCATGCTGGCCC
>JBAVWD010000060.1:0-1758 GCA_049697655.1 Anaerolineae bacterium
GACAGGAAGACAGTGCCCAAGTCCAGGCAAGCAACCCCCAGGGCGTAGCCGCCGCTTTGATGGTTGTGCTCCACATATCTGCGATTCTCGAGAGTCACCAACAGACGATAGGTTGTGCTAGCGCTCAGATTCAGCCTGGAACTCAGCTCGGTCAGCGTCAGCTCCGGCTCGGCCGTGGAGAACGTGGCGAGAAGATCCACTGCACGCTCCACTGCCCGAACACGATACTGTTCTGTGCTGGCGGACGCCCTGTGTGCTGTTATCTGAATCCCTCCACCAACTCTTCGATGGGCTGGTACTCCAGCTCCGGATATCCGTAGCGCGCCGGGCTGAAAGCGCAGGCTCCGACCTCCGACCCCAGCGCCTCACGGAGACGCTCATGGCACCGCACGCCTACTAGAGTCAAGGCCTTGCCTTGCGCTAGCTCCAAGCTCATCACCCCACGTCCTGTGCCCGGCTCCAACAAACACACCAGGTCAGGGAATATGGCTTTGGTCGATCCCCCTATGGAAAGCAGCATCGTCTCGTTCTTGATCACCAGCCGAGCGATGCGCCCTTCATCGGACCCGGTCCCATGGAGGTCGACAACGGTATAGTAGAAACCCATCCGCTCCTCTTCTTGGGCCCGCGCCACGGAGCCGGTGAAGAGCACCACACCGCCGAGGACCCCTGTCGCGGCCGCGACAGGGTCGTGGCCCTGCTGCCGCGCCCTCAGCACCGCGCGTCCAAGCTCGAGCGCGCCAGAGATCGTGTCGGGCACAATCGCTTCCTTGGCCTGGCGCCCACTCATGGGGTAGTGGTTGTTGGCGCCCATTCCACCGCCACGGGTCACCACCCAGCGGCCGAGCTCATCCGCGTATGTTGGTTCAGTCGCTTCCTGGACTATCACCACGTTGCCTTCATAATCGATGAGGGGCATCGGCGTCAGTGAGACGCCGTGGCCAATGAAGCTGGTCATCTGGGTCTCAGGGGCAGAACGGCCTAGCGCATCGCCATCTATGACGGGAATGCCCATGCGGGCTCCAAGGGACAGGATCACAGGGGTATTGAGGCCACCCACCTCGAAGGGAACCACATGGTCAATGCTCCTGCCCAGGATACCCTCCATCACCCGGGTTACCTCCAGCAACTCGAAGCGCTGCTCCCAGTGTTCCATCACCCCGTCGATCCCCATGTCCTCCAGAACCTTCACAGACCCCATCATGCCGCCGCTGACCACGGTGGCATCGTTGTCGATGTCTTGCAGGGGGATGATGCTAGGGGTGCGTCCCACGGAGAAATCGTGTTCGAGGATGGCCTGCCCCCACGATGGGGACCCGCCGCCGCCCGTGCCGAGAATGGCCAACCCTTCCAAGAGCGGAGCGACATCATCGCGTGAGAAGACGTAGGCGCTCATGGCTCTCCTTTCAGAGCCGCACGCCGCTGCGGCACAGGCGACGCAGCTATCGCTGCGTGAAAACCATTTTCACCAGACAACATTATGGCGCAAGTCACGCAGTTTGTCAAGTCAGGTATGAAGCTAATGACTAACCGACTTAGGGGCCAGGTAGCGAGGCAAAGGGACCGGGGCGGTTTCCAGACTAGTAGCCGCGTATCTCCTTCTCAGGTGGAGTGGGATGGGTGCGCTTGCTGTGGGAAAGCGGCAACTCAACCAGGGCCTCGGCCATCTTCACGGCCAGTACCGTGGGATCGATGATCGGTACATCGGTGATGCCGTGTCGCTGGAGACCTGCTACCAGCCCTTGCACCATGCCAGCC
>JBAVWD010000061.1:0-1633 GCA_049697655.1 Anaerolineae bacterium
CACCAGCGGCGCGGAGTTCCAGGTGGGGGAGGTGGTCAACGTGCTGTCCTCGGCCAGCGACGCCAGGGGCATAAACAGGGTGGAGCTATACGTGGACGGCGTGCTCTATCGCACCGACCCCAGCCCCAACCCGAGTCCCAACGCCCTGGTCTCCCTTTCCCAGGCCTGGATAGCCGAAGTCCCCGGCACCCACACCCTCTCCCTCGTTGCGGTGAGCGTGGAGGGCCAGGAAAGCGCTCCCTGGGCGGTGACCGTAAGGGTAGTGGGAGAAGCTGCCAGTCCTTCGCCCTCCCCCACCACGGAAGGAGCTCCGCCCCCCGTGGTGACCGCGACCTACACGGTGACACCAACCCAGACGGTTGCGCCGCCTCCACCGCCTCCTACGGCTACTCTGCCGCCTCCCACGGCCACTCTCAATCCTAACGCTCCCGTCATCAAGTACTTCCGGGCCAATGGCCAGAACGAGACTTACAATGCCATTCTCAACGAGAGCGTGATCCTCAGCTGGGAATGGGAACGCGTGCAGGCAGGCTATCTGGACCCAGGCAACGTGCCCCTGGTCTGCCCCGCCATGCCCTGCACCTTCATCGTAAAACCGCCGGCCACCACCACCTACACCCTCAGGGCCATCAACGCGGGGATCACGACGAAGGCCACGGTCACGGTCAAGATCGGGTAAGTCCGCGTTTCACCCCCTCCTCCGTCCTCCCCCATCCAGGGGGAGGAGGTCTCGCCCTTGGCGGCTGCGCTCAGTATTCGTGCTTTCAAGGGGCTCATCCTCAGTGCCCGGAGGGTGTATCGAAGGATGAGCCCCAGGGTGCGCCTTCTCGACTAGGCTCAGCGCTGGGCTTCGATACGGGTTTCGCCCCACTCAGGGTGCTGGCCTTTCGGCCGGGCTCAGGACACGGCTCAGTATGAGCACCGGCGAGTCAGGTTTGCACCCTGCGGCGGCGTGCGCTACAATGTGCCAGGTCGCCTTTTCCGCACACTCAACGAAGGAGGAAAGAAAGAATGAACACCGCGCGACTTCGTTACCTGGCCTTGGTGCTGATCGTGGCCCTTCTCGCGACCAGCGCCCTGGCCTGTGATCTCGGGGGAGGGCCCACCAAGCCCACGATCACCATCACCGCCCCCACCAGCGACGCCCAGTTCGAGGAAGGCGAGGAGATCAACGTCCTCTCCTCGGCCAACGACGCCAAGGGCGTGACCAGGGTGGAGCTACTCGTGGACGGCGACCTCTACCGCACCGATTCCAGCCCCAGTGCCGAGGGGGAGAAGTCGCTGGCCATGGCCCAGACCTGGACGGCGGCCGATCCGGGGATGCACACCATCTCCGTCATCGCCTACAACGTGGACGGTGAGGCCAGCGAGCCCTGGGCGGTGACCATCGAGGTCGTGGGAGCCGGGGGAGTGGTCACTCCACCCACACCTACCTCGCCGGGCGCGCCGCCAGCGGCAACCAACACGCCTCCTCCACCCGGTGCTACAGCCACCACGCCTCCACCTCCGGAGGCCACGGCGACCACGCCTCCTCCACCCGAGGACACGCCGGAGCCGGAACTGCCGGACCTGGTACTGGACAGGCTGTCCATCAACCCCAGCGACCCGGATTGGGGCGATTCCATCCAGGTGG
>JBAVWD010000062.1:0-1959 GCA_049697655.1 Anaerolineae bacterium
GCTCGAATATCGCCTGGTCAACAGTGTCCAGCACGATTTCTCTCCTCCAAATAGGCCTGTGGCGCTTCTTCCCAGGGCCTCAGAGAGATGCCCAGCTGCGTGGCGGCGGAGAAGTTGCGCAGCACGGCGCGGCGCGGCACCTTGGCTGCCCGAGGATAGAGCCTCGAAGGAGACAAATCGACGTCCGTCATGGCCGCAGCGTGGATCACCGCCTCCGGCGCCCAGTCGTCGATCTGCAAAACGATCCTCACGTCGGTCGCGTCATGTTCCGGCAGGTCGATGAGCAGCAGCTCGTATCCCTCGAACGCCTCCTGAAGGCTGCTGCCCAGCTGTCCTTCTGCTCCGGTGATGGCTATTCGCATCTCCCCCTCGCCACAGACCCCAACATTATAGCAACTTCGGGAGGCGAATGGTACTGGTCTCAGGGAGGGTGTGGAAAAAGAAGGTGTGCAGGTTTAAGGTTTCATCGGGAGGCAGTTAGAGCGGCATTATGGGTTGATCAGGGTGTGATTTGCGGCTCTCAGGCCTCGACATTGGGCCTTCCTGGGCTTGTGATCTAGCCTCCCTGCTCCTCATTGCTAGCTGCTCCCTTCATCTGGCGCACTGATCCTGTGGTATCACGCTGTCGCTGTGGCTCGACCCTTGAAGTTCACTCCTGTGAGTAGCTTCACCATCCTCTTCAAGTTTAGCGCCACAGCGGTTAGGTACAGCTGGATGGCGTACCTCACGAATCCTACGTAGCGACATCGTCCCAGTCCGTGACCCTGCTTTGCTTCTCCGAACTTCCTCTCGATCTTGTACCGCTCCCTTTGGCCCCTGATGTACTCAGGCTTGGCTTTCATAGCCACCCACCCTGCTTTGCTCTTGTCCTTCTTCTGTGTGCGGTAATCGTTCAAACGAATGGCTGAGTGCACCCCGCGCACTCTCAACATGTAGTGGTTACGCGTGTCGTCGTAGGCTCGATCCGCTGCCACTGTCTCCACCGGCAAACCCAAGGCTAGGTCTCGCTCAAAGACTCCAGGAAACTGACGGCCATCATGGGCATTGCCTGGTGTGACCATTGCGCTAGTGATGAATCCTGTCTGGGCATTCAGACTGACATGTCCCTTGTAACCGTAGAAGTACACCTTCTGTCTGGTGCTCTTCCCCTCACCATCCTTCACCAGTCGACTGTGCTTCACCCCCCATTGGGCACTCGGGTCTCGTGGTGGCTTCCCATCCCTGCGCCGCTTATCGTCCTTCTCCACATTCACATCAGCCACCGTGTGTACGCTGTCTACCACCTGAAGGGTACCAAACTCTATCCCTTGCTCACTGGCAAGGTTCACGATCTCCACCAACAACTCCTCGAAAGGGTCTAGATTCCCATTGTCCAACAACCGCCTCTTGAACGCCGTCAGCATGGAGTGATCCGGTGGCAACTCGTCCGCTCCTAGCCCCAGGAAGTACTTCACTGGTAGGTTGAACCTCGCCATCTCCTCCACCTGCCGCTCCGACAGGTCATACAGATAGGCCACTAACAGCATCTTCAACAGCACCGCAGGGTCATATGGAGGGCGTCCTTCCCGCGCTCTGCCGCGATAATACTTCACCAGCGTCTTGGTGAACCGCTCCCAAGGTATGATCCCGTTCAGCCGCCTGAAGAAATGGTCCTCAGGCACGATCCGATCATACACCAACTGCCCAAAGAAGGAATCATCCCCCTGTTCCTTGAACCGCTGCCGTGCCATCTCTCTACCTCCAAGCCCCTATCGCCCTCTCAAATCCCTACCTTCACCCTATCCCATCTCAACCTTCAACGCCACCCCCTGAGCCTCCTTTTTCAACACCCTCCGGCGTAGAGAAGGCCGATCCGGCCCTGCCCGTCCAACTCTGGATATGATACAATGACCGTGCAGGTATGCAGGAGATGGACCTACTGGACGCCGTGCGCAGAGTGATCCTGGGGCACAGCATGCT
>JBAVWD010000063.1:0-3034 GCA_049697655.1 Anaerolineae bacterium
GGCGATGGTACTGTTAGAACAGGGCAAGTTCGACGAGGCTGCGACGGCCTTCGACGAGCTGGCACAAGGGGCCGAGGAAGGGGGCAACCCGTTCCGTGCGGCCAATCTCACCGCTCAGGCTGCGCGCTGCTACCTGCAACTGGACGACGTGGATGCGGCCTATGAAAGAGGAGCGAAGGCGCTGGAGCTGTTCAAGCAGGCTCAACGCCCTGGCGCGGCACGACGTCTCGGCGAGAGGATGGTGAAGGTCCTGAGAGACAAGGGCCGCCTAGCCGAGGCTGAGGCGCTGGAACGTGAGCTGAAGCAACTGCCAGCGCCAGCCCGCGCCGGCATGCCTCGCGGGGAACTCCCCCCAAAATGCCCGCAGTGCGGTGGGCCCATCAGGGAGAGCGAGGCGACCTGGGTGGGGCCCTCCTCCGCGGAGTGTCCCTACTGTGGTTCGGTGGTCAAAGCCGAGTGACGACCACGCCGTGTGGCGGCTCACTCAGGCAGCCAATCTGCGTTTCTGGCTCTACTGGACAGTGACGGGTCTGGAGAGCGATGGCTGGCGGTCTTGCGTCTCACGGACGTCGGCTTGGGCCCCCGAGAGTTGTCCAGCGCGGACTGCCACGGGGCGTAACCCGCGACGATGGAGGATCATCGTCCGGCCAGTAATGCTGAGTAGATGTCTCCCAGATTCTGAAGCAGCACCGGCCAAGAGTATTCTCTGACCGCCCGTTCGCGCAGCTTCTTCCCCAGGGTCGCGGCTCGTCCTCTGTCCTCTAGAATGGACCCGATGGCCTCCGCCAGGGAGATGTAGTCTCCCGTTCTGGCGTACACCCCCCATGCCCCCAGATATTCCCTGCTCACCTGGGTGTCGAAGGCCACTGTGGGCAAGCCCATGGCCATGTAGTTGGGCAGCTTGCCGCTGCCCTCGGTGGCGGACAGCTTGGGGGCGACGGCCACATCCCCGAGGCGGAGGTAGCGGTGGGCTTCCAGGTAATGAATCCGGCCCGTGAAGGTGACTTGCTCGCCGATACCCAGCCGGGCCGCCAGGGCACGGTAGTGCTCCACGTTGGGGTGTCCCATGACGAGGAAGTGAAGGTCTGGGTATCTGTGAACCAGTTCTCTCGCTGCTTCCAGCAGGAGGGTAATGCCCTGGTACTCGGCCAGCAGGCCGAGATAAACCACCACCTGACTGCCGAGGGGTATTCCAAGTTCTTGCTTCAGATCGAGGATCCCGTCTTCGGTGCCCTTTGGGCAAAAGAGGTCAGTATCCACAGTATCGGGCAGGAGGTGGATCTGTTTCTCGTCGCAGTTGAACTCCTGGCGTAGGAGGTCGGGGCGAGGATCAAGACTTCGCGCTGTTGATGAGTTCCAGCTTTTTCCGTCGAGGGAGGCGTCGTATCGCCGCCTCCTGCCGTCTGGCCCCCTGGGCCGTGAGGTGCTCCCGCTGATAGACCAGAATCACCGGCAGGCGTGCTCTGGTGTACCTGCTCCCCTTGCCCGCCTGGTGAGCGCGAATCCTGCGCTCCAGGTTCGTTGTCCAGCCAGTGTACAGCGTCCCGTCGGCGCAGGCCAGGACGTAGGTGTGTGGCATGCTACCTGGGCGCTCGCCCTTCCATTCTCTTCTTGAGGTTGCGGAACTGATTCAGGCCGAGGAGGGAGCCCAGCGAGGTCATGCTGCGAAGGTCCTCCATTGTTCTGGAGGAGGCTTCCTCTGAGGGAGTGCCTCTACCTGCATGCCAGCGACTGCGGGCGTCCATCAGTTCCGTGAACAGCTCTTGCCAATCGCCGTCCTCCGCAGCAACTAGCTTCCCCTGCAGTTCCTTCAAGCTAGTGACATAGGCATCTATCCACCGAGAGATGTTCTCCTTGTTGGCGAGGCAGATGCCACCGACGTCCTCAGGATCCGAGGATGGGAACTCGGTTGCCCTCCAGAAGGTCTCACCGGGTAGCCTTCTGAGGTCCCTCCATGAAGGGGCCTGGGTCGTGCTCAGCAGCAAGGCAGCGGATAGGAGGACAGGCAGATGCTCGACACCCGCTATTTGGCCGTCGTGCTCGTCGACGTCCAGGAAGAAGGGTTCCGCGCCGAGGGTGAGAGCCATGCTGGTCACCAACTCGATGGCCGCGGGATGAGACCTGGTGGAGGGGACAAGACAGTAGGTGCACCCGGTGAAGAGATCCGCCCTGGCAGCATCTGCGTCTCCACCTTGCTGGGTGACAATGGGATGACCGCCCACGAAGTGCACAGTCTCGGGCAGGAATTCGTCGGCGTATCTCATGATCTCTCCCTTGACCACCGCTGTGTCTGTGACCACGCAGTTGGCCCCGAGATAGGGTCCGACTGATTCCATTATTTTCCGTATGTCCGGCACGGACGTGGTGATCACGACCAACTCGGCATCTTCAACGGCCGAGACCAGGTTCCTTTCCCACCTCTCGACCGCCCCAAGGTCCTGCGCTTTCCGAGACAGAGCACTATCTCTGTCGTGACCCACGACGGTGAAGTCTGGTTGAGCCTTTCGCAAGGCCAGGCCCATGGACGACCCGATCATGCCGAGCCCCACGATGGTGATCTTGGGTTGAGACATTCCGACCTCCTGAATGCAACGCTTCGCTCTAGTTGATGCGGTCAGCAGCCTGTAGCGCTGCCAGCCCTCCGCCCATCCTATCCCGGGCTTGCCCTTCTATCTGATCGTCCTCGTGGTGTGCAACCAGCCAGACGACTTCCGGTGAGCATCCCGCCTGTGCCGCCAACTCGGCCCCCAGGACCGCGTGATGGCGATGTACGCGCAAGGGATAGAGCCAGCTGCCGGGCCCACCGTCCAGCCTCTCCCAAAGGCGCGGTGAGAGCGCCTTGACCAGGACCGCGGTCACGCGATGCTTGATGCCCACTGGTCCCAGCGACTTGCCCGCGTCGTGGATCAGAGCAGCCTGGAGCAGCGATGGATCTGTGTGCCCGGCTTCGCGGAGCGCCCGGAATACGGCCAGACAGTGGAGCTGATCCATGGAAGGCATCTGGTGAAACAGCTCCTGCTGGCGTGTGTCAAGG
>JBAVWD010000064.1:0-1666 GCA_049697655.1 Anaerolineae bacterium
TGGACGAGGCCCTGAAGTGCAAGGAGACGGGAGAGGAAAAGGTCATCGCCTTCAACCTTTGCGTACATGGTCACTTCGACATGGCGGCATACGATAGCTACTTCGCTGGAGAACTGGTGAACTACGAGTACCCAGAGGCTGAGGTCAAGGCGGCATTGGCCGAGCTGCCCGTGATGCCACCGCAGTACCAGTAGCTATACCGTCGGGCTGTAGTGTCGGCGGTGGACAACAAGAGAGAGGGAGGCGAGGACGGCGGTCCTTGTCCTCCCTCCAGGGCTTTGTGTCGAAGGGGAGGCCATGAACCTTACGGATGTCGTGCTGCGCATTGTGCACTCAGGTGATCTGATCGGCCACGAGGTGGTGGATCCGAGACGCGTGGAGGGGCTTGTCCAGCGTCTCCGCAGCGACGGTGTCTTGAAGAACCCGCCGGCCGTAGTGGACGTGGGGGGCAAGTACGTGGTACTGGACGGCGCTACCAGGGTAGCTGCGCTGAGGGAACTTGGCATCCGAGACGTCGTGGTCCAGATCGTGGACTACGAACCGCCTGGCGTCGAGCTCCATTCCTGGTGCCACGTGGTTGTTGGCATGTCCTGCAAGGACCTGGTCGATGGCCTGAACCTCGTCCATGGGATCGAACTCAAGTCGATGGAACTGCATACCGCTCGCGCGGAATTGTCGCTGAAGTCGATCCTGTGCTATGCAGTGCTTCGCGATGGTGGTGTATTGGCTGCGCTCGGTTGCAGTAACCTGGAAGCGCAGGTCAACCTCCTCAACGACATCGTGGACCTCTACGGTGGCTGCGCGGATGTGTATCGCGCCGCGACGGATAGTATGGAGGAGTTGCTGGAGGAGTACCCGGAGCTCACCGCGGTGGTGGTCTTTTCTTGCTTCAGTCCCGCCGACATAATGAGCACATCGCTCGATGGGGCCAGGTTGCCCATGGGAGTGACGAGGCACTCCATCTCAGGGAGGGCTCTTGGGGTCAACGTCGACATCGTGATGCTGGATTCCGACATACCCTTGGAGCAGAAAAACGTCTGGCTCGACAACTTGATCAAGAGCAGGGTCAAGGGCAAGCGAGTCCGCTTCTATCCAGAGCCGGTATTCAGGTTCGACGAGTAGTATGCCCTGAGTTGGCACTCACGGGTCGTGCGCTGTAGCCGACGCTACTGGTACCCTTCTCTTAGCTCCCTCTTCGTTTGATTTCCTTGCGGTGTCGTGCCCGTCTGCTTCGTTGTTGCCCAGGTCAACCTGCGTTACAATGGTCCAAGACCGATGACCCTACCCTGGGCGCGGCTGGGCAAAGCGCCAAACGAGAGCAGATCTCCATTAACGTAGGTCCGAAATGGACTCCAAGGAACGTCCTCCAACCGACTTCCGAGCCATGCGCAGACGGCATGAACGATGGACGCTGATCGCCGCTGTCGTCGTTCTGGTGGTGGTTGGGGGAGGCTTGATAGGACTGCTCTTCGGTCTGAACCAGATGCTGTCAGCCCTGCCCTGCTTGATGGGCGGAGCTGCCGTCATCGCGGCACTATACTTCTTCTTCGTCATCGCTGAGCGGTGGGCGCAAAGTTGATTCTCGATGCGCGGATGTGGTTCTGGACAGAGCGCAAACGATCTGAGGCGGACGCGGCGTGGGCGAGGGTCAAGACGTACTTGCAGC
>JBAVWD010000065.1:0-2197 GCA_049697655.1 Anaerolineae bacterium
CCAGCTCCCGGTCGTTGATGGTCTCATATCTCCTTTGTGCATTCTCCGCCGTGCTTGCCACATCTCAAGTCCCGCCATCCTTTGCTTATTGCGAATAGTTACTATTACTATCTCCATTATACGTCAGAGCCGCCTGTTTGTCAAGCCCCGGATTCAAAAGCGTGGGGAGATGACAAAGAGGCACCCGGGCGCATACTGGGTGGCAATCACGAACCGCATTGACGGCCCAGTGCCAAAACGGACATAGCTGGACCGGTGGGGTCGCCATCCATGTTTTTCTGAGAAGAGATTCTTCGCTTCGGTCAGAATGACAGGGCAAGGCCACACTGCCGGTGTCTTCGAATTGGCCCGAACGACTTCTCCAAGCCTGTCCTGAGCCGGGTCGAAGGAAAGCCATCCAGCGGGGTGCTCAGCAGGGGTCGGGCGCTGGTTGACAAACCACAGGCGGGGGGATATAATACTCTTTGGAGCCCCTGTGGCGGAATGGAATACGCGGCAGGTTGAGGGCCTGTGCCCGTGAGGGCGTGCTGGTTCGAGTCCAGTCAGGGGCATGTAGAAGGAGAGCCTGACGAGGCCCTCCTTTTGTGTTGTGATGCCACCATGGGAGGATTGAGAAACAGGTCAACTCGACCTTGAGTTCAGCGCAGCAGTTTCTGCAAACCGAGGTCGACGGGACGTTGAACGTCCTCGCGCAGAAGAACCCTGCCCCCTCGACAGCCGCCCTACTTGTCCTTCTTGCGTCGGCTGCGGGCCACGTCGAAACCCTTCCTGGCCACTCTTACAGCGATGCCCCCGCCAGGCACCAGCAGGCCCGCCGCATCCACTCCCACGTCGAACAGGAATTCCGCGTCCAGGACCTTTCCCAGGTACTGCTGGAAGGTCTTGCCACCGGCCTGCAATTCACCGGTGAGTGCGTCGCATTCCATGATCGCTTCCTTGTCCTTGGACAGCCAGCGATACTGAAAGGCGTAGACGGGACGGTAGTAGAGGTCGACGTGCTCGACGTCCACCTTCTCCTCCACGATGTGGTCCGCCTGGACGCTCTTGATCATCCCGGCCAGCACTTCACGGACAATGGCCGATGAACGCGCCTGCGGCGGCACGACGATGGTTCCCTCGGGCGCAAAACTGTCAAGGTCTTCGGCCGGGATCGAGGTTGAGGGGAACTTGAGATACTTAGACAGCGCCGGGACCTTGTCGCTGGTGATGCCCTCCACCAAGACCTCCTGGTGTGCCTCTTCTGCACAGTGGTCCAGGCCGGTGAAGGTGATGGAGCCGCCGTCGGCCTTGTACTCCGTGCCCTCTATAGTCACAGACTCCACTTCCGAGCCAGTTGTGGTAAATGAGTACTTGGATGTCCGGTCGTAGATGTAGTGGGCGCTGCACACCACGTGCCAGAAAGGCTGGTAGCGATGCTCTTTGTAGATCAACTCAAACTCGTCGTCCTTGGGCTGCTGTAGCAACCGAGTCATCTTGGTGATGGTGCCAAAGGCATCGCCTTTCTTGCTCCAGGCACGCCCTTCAGCCTGCTCCATGGAGATCCGCTGCTCGAGGAGCAGCACGCGCTCATCAGCGACGGTGATTTGCATAACTTGACGCCTCCCCTGCTTCCAATAGGTCCTGCGTATCCATGATCTTGCTGCGATGGGGCATTGGTCGACAACGATTGGCGGTGAAGACCGTGCCCAGTACCGGGTGGAGATGCAAAGACAAAACAAGCGCCCCGGCTGTCAACCCTCGATGCAGGTGCGACTGCCGAGTGCGGTCGATTCGGACCAGGCTGCGATCCTCACAGATGATACTACGCGCGTTCCTTGGGGTCAAGGCGCTCGTGAGACCCCGCCGACCCGGGCTACCGATGTCCCACCGGCCCCGGAGTCTCCTACCACAGTCCTCCCCAGGGCTCTGAGCCGCCAACACCCTTGTGACAGCGTAACGCCTCTGGCGTCCAGTCAGGGGCATGCACAAGGAAGGATACCACCTGCCATCCTTGCTTGTATGTTGCCAGCCTGGCGGAACAGCAGAACACGGACGACTGCCGCGGCGCCAGGATGCACTCACGCCTTCCGCAGTCCCGAGCAGGGACTTCCGTCTCTGCAGCTGCCCAAATGAGGCGCGGAACGCGAGGGGGGTGGAACTGACATGGTCGGCATCGGTCTCATCAAGCTTCAACCGTCTCCGTCGTCTCCTCGAAGCG
>JBAVWD010000066.1:0-8415 GCA_049697655.1 Anaerolineae bacterium
TTGGAATGGAGATCAACGATCGCATGCTTCACCCACCACAGGTTCCACGCCAATGCGGGGTCGTCGCTGCCATCGCCAGGCACGTGGGTAGTGAAGTGGAGGACCAGGGGGTAGGTCAGAAAGACTGTCAGCAGCAGATACGACCCCAGTGCGACGACGTGCCCTCTCCACACGCCTGCCTTCACGGCGACCTTACACTCCTGCTATGCTGTGGGCTGGGCCAGGCCTCGGCACCTCCCCAGCCTCGTGGGCATTCACCACTGGAGATCCAATGTAAGACATCATAGTATATCCACTCCCAGAACCCCCCGCCAAACCACCGGCCAGCCTGCATCCGCCAGAGCCAAGCCCTGCTGTCCCCACGAGTGACAAGAGCCGCACTTCTCGACAACCCGGCTGCGAGCCCGTCGGTCACCACCACTCTGACCAATATGAAAGCCTCCCGAGTGGACAGGTCATCATTTCGAACGCGGAGCAGCACCGCTTCAAATAGCTTCACACGGCACAGGACTTGTGCTATGATGGTTGAGAACAGGACCGCCATCCATGGCGGTGCGCTGGTTGGATTCGATTCGAGGAATTCGCAGTAGGAGCGATGGGAAATGAGGCAGGCCTCGATGGTCTTGCCGGCACTGGCAGTGATTGCTGCCTTGGTGGCCTGCGGGGGGAATAAGGACACCCCGTCGCCGAGCACGACCTCGGCCCGCCCCAGCGGCACGCAGACCACCGGCGGGGAAACCCCCCTGTACACAGCTACTCCCGAAGACAGACCAACTGAGGCAAGAGTGACTCGCATCATCGACGGCGACTCGATCGAGGTGGATATCGAGGGCGTGGCATTCCAGGTTCGCTACATCGGTATCGATTGCCCAGAGGCGAGCGACTTCTTCGGACCGGAAGCAACGGAGGCCAACGGGCAGCTTGTCGAGGGCAAAACGATTCGACTGGTCAAGGATATCTCAGAGGTGGACGACTTCAACCGGCTGTTGAGGTACGTCTATGTCGGGGACTTGTTTGTCAACGCCGAGATGGTTCGGCTTGGCTACGCCCGCGCCGTTTCATATCCGCCCAACCTGGCTCACGACCATCTCCTTGCAGAGATGGAGCGTCGGGCGAGACAGACTGGTGCCGGTCTATGGGCAGAGCAGTCCCCCGGACAGATCGCGGTGGATAGCACCTGCTGCCGGTTTGACGCGCCAGGCGAGGACGACAAGAGCAGAGAAGAGGAGTACGTCTGCTTAAAGAACAACGGTCCGAACCCCATCGGTCTAACCGGCTGCACGTTGACTGATGAGTATGGGTGGAGTTATCACTTCGGAGCTTTCACCCTTGATTCGGGGGCAATCGTCAGAATACGCTCTGGTTGCGGCTATGACACAGCCAACGATCTGTACTGGTGCCCGCAGGGGGCCTCTGCGATCTGGAACAACGACGGCGATACGGTGTTCCTCTTCAGCCCAGAGGGCGACCTGCTCCTCAAATACTCCTACTAGCGTCACCATATACCCCGTAGAAGGCAATCCCGCCGAGGGATCAGACGTCTCCTACGTCGAACCACCCCGGCGAACATCTGCCGCTCATCAAAAGGGACCGCTGTCATCTCCAACCCGCCTGCCATCTGGCGGCGATGACGTCAAACCCACGGAGTCCATCCTAACTGTCCTCGCTCTAGGCCCTCCTCACTCCGGTTTTCATGCAGCGCCAGCTGACATACAATAGCGCCATTGAGGCGCTCCCATGTTCACCTATCAACAAGCCCTTGACTACATCTACTCCTTCGTGGACCAGGAGAAGCTCCAACCCGACAAGTACGAGCCAAAGCGCTTCGACCTGACCAACATGCACACCCTCCTGGGCATGTTGGGCGATCCCCATCTGCGCCTCAGAACCGTCCACGTGGCCGGCACCAAGGGCAAAGGCTCCACCTGCGCCATGATGGCCAGCGTCCTCCAGGCAGCGGATTACCGGGTCGGCCTCTTCACCCAACCCCACTTGCACACCTTCCGGGAACGTATCCAGATCAACAGCCAGTCGATCAGCGAAGAGGAGATGATAGCGCTCCTCGAAGCACTGAAGCCCTCCATCGAACAGCTTCCCGAACCCAGCACTTTCGAGATCATGACCGCTATGGCCTTCCGGTACTTCTCCGAGCAAGAGGTGGACTTTGCGGTCATCGAGACGGGCCTGGGGGGCCGCCTGGACACCACCAACGTCATCGAGCCCATGGTCGCCGTAATCACCTCCATCAGCTACGACCACACATACATCCTGGGCGACACCCTGGAGGAGATCGCAGGAGAGAAGGCCGGCATCATCAAAGAGGGCAGGCCTGTGGTCTGCGCCCCGCAGCGGCCACAGGCACTGAAGGTCATCGCCGGGACCTGCCAGGAGAGAGACGCCCCACTGACCTTGCTCGGCGAGGACTGGCTGTGGGAACGCACCGAGGCCAACCTGGATGGCCAGGGCCTCATCGTTACGAGCAAGCTGGTCAACGGCGAGGGTCTACTGACATTGGGCGAGACCCGGGAGTTCTGGATCCCCTTCCTCGGTCCCTACCAACTGGTGAACGCCACTACCGCCATCGCCACCGTGGATCAGTTGTGCCGCCAGGGAGTGAATCTGTCCCTGAAGCAGGTGACGGACGGCTTGCGGGCCACCCATTGGCCCGGGCGCCTGGAGATCTTCAGCCGACATCCACTGCTGGTGATGGATGGCGCACACAACGTGGACTCCATGCAGCGTTTGCTGTCGACCCTGGAGGACGACTTCCCCCACGAACGCCTAAAGGTGGTGGTGGGGTTCTCCGCCGACAAGGACGTTCAGGGCATGCTGGCGGAGTTGACCACTCGCGCCGACGAGCTGATCCTCACCAAATCCATACACCCTCGTTCGGCCGACCCCAACGAACTGGTTAAGAAGGCAGGGCACTCGAGGGCGCAAGTCAGCGTGGTGAACGACGTTCCGACTGCCATGTGGCAGGCCCTCGCTGGGGCACACCCTGAAGACCTGATCTGCGTCACCGGCTCCCTGTTCGTCGTGGCGGAGGCCAGGGAGGCGTGGCTGGACGCTCAGGGTGTAGACTTCGACCGGGACCCACTCCCATAGTCCCTGAAGCGACTGAGGAATGGGTGTCCCCTAGCCCTCAGTCGCGGCCAGAAACTCCTCGATGGCCTGATTGACCAGCTCTGGTCGTTCCACCATGACCATGTGGCCGGCTTTGGGAATAATGGCCATGGTCGCACCAGGGATGCTGTCCTTCAGGTAGCGGGCGTATTTCGGCGGCGTCAACCTGTCATCCTCACCGCACAGCACTAGCGTGGGACAACGGATCTCGCCCAACGTGCCCATCACATCGAAGTGGTCGCAGGCCGCGAAGTCGCCGTGAACCACAGAGGGCTCGTTCTTCAGCCACTCATCGCGCCCCAGTTGCATGAGCTCGGGGGGACAGTCGCTGGAGTAGGCCCAGCCTAGCATCATCTCCACCGTAGACCCGAAATCCTGAAGCATACCCTTCAGCAAGCTGGGCAGCACGCGCAATCGCGCCCCGCTGCCCACGAGCACCAGCCTGTCCACTCGTTGAGGATGCTCCAGAGCGAGGTACTGCGAGATGGCCCCTCCCATGGAATGCCCGACCAGTGTGGCCCTGTCCAGGTGCAGAGCATCCAGTAGCTCAACTATCACATGGGCATAGCCCGCGATGGAAGTCTGGCCCCCTCCGACGGAGCCGCCATGGCCGGGCAGGTCCAAAGCGTACCGGTTCGCCCCCTTCAGACCTTGTAGCTGGTGTCCCCAGTGCCGGTGCGTCCCCCCGGCGCCGTGGATGAACAGCAGTACGTGATCTCCCTCCGCTGAGGTCCCGTGAACGTAGAACAGATCGTGACCGGCGATTGTCACCTTTGGCATATAGGCACACTCCTCTGGCCTCAGACACGCCCTAGCACGGCCCAGGACGGTTGGCTCCGCGCCTGTCCTTCGCTACCACTCCCGATCGGGGTGTGCTCGGCCTTCCATTTCAGCCAGATACTCGTCCGCCTGCATGGCCGCCCGGGCTCCCGAACCCACAGCTGTGGCGACCTGCCAGGCGATCGCCTCCTGCACGTCGCCCGCGGCGAAGACCCCTGCAACACTCGTCATCTGGCGCTGGTCGGTGACGATGTATCCCGCCCCATCGAGCTCCAGTTGCCCCTGAAATAGCTCCGTGTTGGGCGTATTCCCCACGAAGACGAACACGCCCTGCGCTTCCAGCGTGGATCCCTCACCTGTCTTAACGTCCTCCACGCGCACGCCTTCGACTCCATTCTCCCCCAGGATCTCGGTGACCACACTGTCCCAGACAAAGCGGATCTTCTCATGGTGTGTGGCCATATCCTCCACCACCTTCTCGGCCCGCAGCCTGTCCCGTCGGTGCACGACCAATACCTCGCTGGCGAACTTGGTGAGAAACAGAGCCTCTTTGACCGCGGTGTCACCTCCCCCGACAACCACAACCCGCTGATCGCGGTAGAAATAGCCATCACAGGTGGCACATGAGGACACGCCTCGACCCGCGAGCTCGGTCTCTCCGGGGACGCCCAGCTTCCGCGGCGACCTGCCGGTGGCGATGACCAGGGCCTTCCCGCTGTGTGTCCCACCGTGGGCCCTTACCTCGAAGGGTCTCTCCGAGAGGTCGACCGCTACCACCTCGTCCATCAGCACCTCGGCTCCGAAGCGCTCCGCTTGCCTCTGCATCATTTGAGCCAACTCAAACCCACCAACGCCGTCGGGAAAGCCCGGGTAGTTGTCCACCCGCTCGGTCAGCGCCATGCTCCCGCCTAGGTCCTTACCACTGATGAGCAGTGGCGATAGGCTGGCCCGACCGGCGTAGATGGCGGCAGCCAAGGCCGCCGGACCGGACCCGATAACGATCAACTTGCGCGGTTCCATATTAAGCCCTCCCAAAGGAAGCCTCCGCGGCTCCCCACGCCGGATCCTTGACAACGCCCCAGGCAAGAATGTACTCTCCTCTTCCTCCATATTGTACCTGCACATACCGTCGTTGACAAGGCCCTTGTCCTGAGCTAACATTGTGGATGACCGAAATCGACTCCCACGGCTCGCGGGACGAGGACGGGAACCAGTGAACGATCAATTCGATCAGGGGGCCCTTCGCGGCCACCCCAGCTACGTCTGGCGCTTCGGGCAAGACCGTCGCCTGGCACTGATAGACGCATATGCGCCTCTCAGAGGGCGGCGGATTCTGGACGTGGGGTGCGGCACAGGCACCTATGTCGAGCACCTCCGCCAGTTCAGCGAGCAGGTCTATGGGATTGACATCGAGCCAGAGAGGATTGCCGAAGGCAGCAAACGGCTGCCGAACCTGCTGGTCGCGGCCGCTGAAAGGCCCCCTTTCCTTTCGGAGTCCTTCGATGTCGTCCTGCTGCATGAGGTTCTGGAGCACGTGGAGGATGACCGTCTGGTAGTGGCGAACGCCCACCAGCTGCTCGCCCCTGGCGGCAGAATGGTCATTTTCGCGCCCAACCGACTGTACCCTTTCGAGACTCACGGCGTCTACTGGCGAGGAAGGTACAGGTTCGGCAACTTCCCTCTCGTCAACTATCTTCCAAACTCACAGCGTGAGCGCCTGTGCCCGCACGTGAGAACCTACACCTGGAAGGACCTCCGGGCCTTGCTGGCAGGGCTCGAGCATCGCGTGGTCGTCCAGACGCAGATCTACCCTGGCTACGACAACGTCGTCGCCCGACGCCCGGCTCTCGGGTCGATGCTGCGACGTACCACCTACTTCCTGGAAGGCACTCCGCTGTGCATCTTCGGCCTGTCCCACCTGGTGGTCATAGAAAAGCCCACCCCCCCGTGACTTCGCACAGCCCTTCGCTGGCCGTTTGCAGTCCACAGCCACGTCTGATACTATGTTCGTAGAGTGAGGCTGTAGCACCATGAACATGACCACCAACCTTCGACTCGTCATCTCCAGACGTCGGCAGCGAAGACATGTAGCGAGAAACAACAGCCACCTGCCCCAGATCACCATGTCCGCATTCGGCGTCATGGTCTTGAGCACCGTACTGGCCGTGGTGGCGGGCCTGGGCTCAGTGGTGGGCGTCTATGCCTACTATGCCGAGCAACTCCCCCCACCAGAGATGATCGAGATTCAGGCCTCGCAGACCTTCGAGACCACCAGGATCTACGACCGCACGGGGACCAAGGTGCTCTACGAGGTTATCGATCCTCGCTTTGGAAGCCGCACAGTGGTCCACATCGACCAGATTCCGGATGACCTCAAGTACGCCACCATCGCCATCGAAGACAAGGATTTCTACACCAACCCGGGCATCAACATCAGAGGCCTGATCCGCGCTGCCTACGTGGACCTCACGGGACAGGGGTTTCAGGGTGGCAGCTCCATCACCACGCTTCTGGTCAAGAACGTAATCATCCCGCCAGAGGAGAGAGCGCAGCGCGACATCTCTCGCAAGATCAAGGAGGCAATCCTCGCCATCGAGGTCACGCGGCGCTATGGCAAGGACCAGATCCTGGAATGGTACCTTAACGCCGTTTTCTACGGGAACATGGCCTATGGCGTCGAAGCTGCCGCTCAGAACTACTTCGGTAAGCACGTCCAGGATCTGAGCCTGGCAGAGTGTGCCATGCTGGCCGTGCTGCCCAACGCTCCGGCCACTCACTCGCCCCTCACCAACCCCGAAGAGGCAAGGATCCGCCAGCACTTGGTCCTGGACGCCATGTTCCGGCAGGGATACATCACTCGCGAGGAGATAGTGGCCGCCAAGGTGGAGGAACTGCACTACGCCGCCGTCCGGTTCGACATCGAGGCTCCCCACTTCGTGATGTACGTACGGCAATTGCTGGAGGAGCGATATGGCTCCGACCTGGTCTATCAGGGAGGCCTGAAGGTCTACACCACCCTGGACCTGGACCTGCAGCACGAGGCGGAAGACATCGCCCGACGCCACATCGCCGAACTCCAGGCTGAGGAACAGAACGCCTCCAACGCTGCCGTCGTGGTGATCAAACCCGCAACCGGAGAGCTCCTGGCCATGGTGGGCAGCCTGGACTACTTCGACAGAGACATTGACGGGCAAGTCAACGTGTCTCTGGCCGAGCGCCAGCCCGGCTCGGCGTTCAAGATCTTCACCTATACCGAGGCCCTGCTTCAGGGCTACACACCGGCCACCATGGTCATGGACGTACGCACCACTTTCCCCGACCCGGACTACTCTAACCCCTATACGCCGGAGAACTACGACCGTAAGTTCAATGGCCCGCTACGCTTGAGACAGGCGCTGGCCCGTTCCATCAACGTAGCGGCGGTCAAAGTCCTGAGTTGGGTGGGGGTGAGAAACGTGATAGACCTCGCCCATCGCATGGGAATCAACACCCTCACGCGGGACTACTACGGACTGAGCCTTACGCTGGGTGGAGGTGAGGTGAGTCTGCTGGACATGACCTACGCCTTCAGCGTGCTGGCCAACGGCGGCTACATGGCCGGGCAGCCAGTCGCCGCAGACAAGTTGAGGCCGGGCTATCGAGAACTGGATCCCGTCGCTATCCTCCGCGTGGAGGACGCCAGCGGCAACGTACTGGATGAGTATCAGAGCCCAGAGCTGCGGGAGATCCTCACTCCCCAGGTATCGTACGTCATCACCCACATGCTTGCTGACAACGTTGCTCGGACACCCGCCTTCGGGTCCCGGAGCATGCTGTGGCTGGGCAACGACAGGCCGGTTGCCACCAAGACAGGGACCACCACTGACTTCCGTGACTCGTGGACCGTCGGCTTCACTCCCCAGATGGTCACCGGGGTCTGGGTGGGCAACAGCGACAACGAACCCATGGAACACGTGCCCGGTTCGAAGGGTGCTGCGCCCATCTGGCATGATGTAATGCTGACCGCTCTGGAAGGGGAGCCGGTGATTCCCTTCGTCGAGCCACCGGGGCTGGAGTGGGCCATGGTGGACGCGACTTCTGGGCTGCTCCCTACCCCATACAGTCCTTCCACAATCAGGGAGGTCTTCCTTCCCGGCACAGTGCCCACCGAACATGACAACATACATCAGATGTTCCGCACCTGCAGGGCTTCCGGGAGACTGGCTACTGTCTATTGCCCTCTTGACGAGGTGGTGGAGCAGGTGTTCGACATCTATCCGCCTGAGGCCGCCGACTGGGTGCGTGAGAACAACCTACCTCAGCCTCCCACGGAGTACTGCGATGTGCACGGTCCATCACCCATGACGGGCGATGTGGCCGTCTCAGATCCGCGTCCTTATGACTACATCAGCGGTATTGTGCAGATCAAAGGCAACGCCCGGGGGCCAGATGTCCAACTGTATCGCCTCCAGTATGGGCCGGGTCTGAACCCTTCGTCCTGGACGCAGATAGGTGGAGATCACCGCTACACGG
>JBAVWD010000067.1:0-3447 GCA_049697655.1 Anaerolineae bacterium
CTATGAGAGGGCGTTAGCCACAGCCATTGATTTCACGCTGCGAGATGATCTCTTCGAGGGCATTCCCACAGAATTGGGTCGGTGGCGCTCCGAAGGGGTGGATTCCCCCATGGGAGGCGCGGTGGACGAGTGGTATGACAGCCCTGAGGTCGCTGTCACCCGCGAGTACCAAGATGATGAAGGCAACGACCTGTTCTTCTCCATCATCGGCAGCAGAGGAGGGAAGAGCTTTCACCTCTTCGAGCACACGGCTCTGACCTGCTATCCCGGCAGCGGCTGGCGGATTGCGGACGTCGGGTTGGAAAGCATCGACCTGGGTGGTTCTTCAGTCAGCGTGCAACGTGTCATTACCGAGAAGGACCAGCTGAGACGCGTGGTTCTTTACTGGTATCTGTGGACGGACCCGGAACGCGTACCCGACAGTGGCATCCTCTCAGTCACGCTGCACACCAACGTCAACGAGTCCGATGAGCAAGCGCTGGATTCGCTGAAGGAGTTCTTCCGGCTACTTTTTCCTGCCGTGATGCCTTGGCGCCGCCTAGGCTAGGCTCAACGTTGCAGATGCCGCCGGTGCTGCGCGGAGCTACTGGCAACCCAGAGAAGGGCAATCCGCAGAGGTGCGGCTGCGAGGTACTCGCGGCCTGCACTGAGTCCGAGATGCGACCGCTGTAGGGTGCGGTGAGAATCGCAATGGATGGGGACATCTCGATAGTCAAGACAAAAATCCTCGTGCCCAGAAGACGGCGCAATCTGCTGCATCGTGCGCGGCTCGTAGATTTCATCCACGAACACATCGACCGGAAGCTGATCCTCATCTCCGCCTCGGCGGGGTATGGCAAGACCTCGTTACTGATGGACTTCGCTCACGACACAGAGTTGCCAGTGTGCTGGTACTCGCTGGACGAGTGGGACCGCGATCCGAGGGTGTTCCTAGAGTACCTGGTGGCCTCTATCAGGGAGCGTTTCCCGCATTTCGGCGACAGGACTCTCGGGGGCCTCCGAGGAGGGGTGCATGGCGAGGGCCTCAGGTCCATCGTGGGGACTCTGGTCAATGAGATACACGAGGTCGTCCCCGAGTACTTTGCCTTGGTCATTGATGACTACCATCTGGTTAGCGACTCCAAGGATGTCACCTCGCTGTTCAGCTTCTTGCTCCGTCGGCTACCGGAGAACTGTCATATCCTGCTGTCGAGCAGGACGACGACCCTGGGCCTTCCCAGCATTGAATTGGTGGCACGTGGGGAGCTAGAGGGGCTCGGCAACGACGATCTCAAGTTCACCGGCGACGAGATCCAGCGACTGCTCAGGCAGAATCACAATCTGGATTTGCCTGGGGAGGAGGCGGAGAGGCTGGCGCAGCAGTCGGAGGGGTGGATCACAGCCATTCTCTTGACTACGCATACCCTGTGGAAAGGGCTGCTACACACCATGGCTTTGGCCCGGGGGGACGATAGCCAGATCTTTGCCTATCTAGCCCGCGAGGTGTTGCAGCAGCAACCGAAGGACGTACAGGACTTCCTCAGGGGATCCTCGGTTCTCGAGCGCATGAACCCCTCACTCTGCAACGAGTTGCTGGACATGGACGACGCGCGCGAAATGCTGTCCCTGTTGGAGGACAAGAACCTCTTCATATCCAGGCTGGAGGGAGACGGCGGAGACTGGTTCCGATACCATCAACTCTTCCAGGAGTTTCTAACGGCGAAGCTCCAAGAAGAGGACGATAGATACGTTTCCCTTCACCTCAGGGCTGGCCGGATGTTCGAGGCCCAGGAAAGCTGGGATGAGGCGATTCGCCACTACTTGGACGCTGAGGCCTACGACGATGCGCAACGGTTGGTGGAGGCTGTGGCCGCCTGGGCTTTCAACTCGGGCAGGTGGAGCAGTCTGCTTTACTGGATCGATTCCATGATCCAGAGCGGCAAATGGTCATCCTGGATGTACTACTGGCAGTCGAAGGTGTACACAGATTCGGGCCGACTGGATGAAGCTGTGAGCTCCTTGCAGCAGGCGAGCCAAGGCTTCTTGGAGATGGAGGACCGGCCAGGCATGATCAGAACCGCACTGCAGGAAAGCTATATACATCGTCTGCGAGCCGACTATGATCAGGCGATAGCCAAGGGCCTCGAGGTAATGTCAGTCCTCGGTGACGGTGGGGAAGACGAGATCAAGGCGCGCACGCTGAGGACCCTGGGTATATGTTACGGCCTACAGGGGCGTCTGGTGGAAGGGCTGCGGTGTCTAGAGGAAGCCTTGCGGCTGTTCGAGAACCTTGACGAGGGCTACGAATACGATGTTGCTGCCACCCTATCCGACCTGGGGACGATCTACTACCTAGCGGATACCGACAAGTATCTCCACTACTCGCGCAAAGCACTCGCGCTTTGGCGTCGCCTGGGGGCCATGGGTCCCATGGCAATCACTCTCAACAACACTGGCGTCGCCGAGTATCGGCAGGGGCGGTACGATGAGGCTCTGGTGACTTTGGAGGAGGCGCTGTCGGAAAGCCAGCGCGCGGGATTGATCCGCCCGCAGGCCTACGCCCAGGCAACCATCGGGGATGTGCACAGGGCCAGGGGAGAGCACGTGCTGGCGGGGCAAGCGTACGAGAAGGCACTGGCCCTCGCAGAGGAGGCCGACGAGGGCTTTCTGATCGGCTATTTGTGGGACGCCATGGGCAACGTGGAGCGCGTACGGCACCACTATGAGAAGGCTGAGCAGTCCATTGGGCGGGCAATCGATATTGCGTACGATCATGGTTCGGATCGTGAGGTAGGGGTGTCTCATATGTCTCTGGGCATCCTGCTCCATGTGCAGAGAAGGGATGATGAGGCGCTCCGCGCACTGAAGCAGGCGGTCTCGAGCCTGGAGGACACGGGCGCCAAGCAGGAGTTGGCGAAGGCGTACTTGCACCTGGCGGGTGTGCAGTTCTCTCCACAGACTGTGGGCGAGGCCATGCTGAGCCTGGAGATGGCCCTTGATATTATTGACCAGGCAGGGTTCGATCCACTGCTAGTGGACGAGGGGACTGGGAGCCGTCCTCTGCTGGAGCATGCCCTGGGAGAGACTAGCATGCAGAGGCACAGCAGCTTGCTGCGAAGACTGCTATCCTGTACTGAGCGAGCAGGCGATAATGCCCTGCCACCACCGCCTGGAGAACCAACTCACAGGCAGCTAGAGTTCTCCGCTTTCGGCTCGTCGACCGTCCGTCGAGATGGTGAGGCGGTGGAGGCGCGGGAACTGCGTCTCCGTGCCAAAGAGATGCTCTTCTTCTTCCTTGCTCACCCGGTCGTGACCAAGGACCAGATAGTCGCCGCCCTGTGGCCTGACCTGTCACTCGCCAGGGCGCACAGTACCTTTCACTTCTACTTGTTCCAGGTCAGGCGTCTGCTCGGCCGGGCCAATACCATCTCCTACGAAGGAGGCGCCTACCGGTTGCAGTCGAGACAG
>JBAVWD010000068.1:0-2656 GCA_049697655.1 Anaerolineae bacterium
CTCTCGAAGCGATGACCGGCGTGCCACACGCCATGGCCTCCAAGGCGACCATCCCAAACGATTCGTAGTGAGACGGGACTACACAAACCTCAGCAGCGTAGTAGTGGAACGGTAACGCTGGCTGCGCTCTCTTTCCCAAGAAAGCCACCACGTCGGCGATCCCCAGAGTCTCGCGCATGTCCTGGAGGCGTGCCATTTCCCGGTCCATGTCTGCAGCGTCCGCGTCGGGCTCGCCCCCGATCACGCACAAGCAGATATCGTCCCGCAAGTCCGTGTGCTTCTCCAGCACGAGAGCCATGGCCTCGATCAGTACGTCGATGCCCTTAAGTGGTTCGACTCGTCCCACGAAGAGCACCATCTTGTGATGGACCGGCATGTCAAGGTAGGCTTCCGCCTCACTCCGGGCTCGCGGGTAGAAGAGTTCCAGGTCTACGCCGCAGGGAATCACTTCTATCTTCGTCGGATCAGCCCCGTACAGCCAGATCATCTGAGCCTTTTCCAGAGGATTGGCCGCTACCAGTCGATCGACAGAGTTGATGATCTCGCGCTCACTCTCCACGCGGAGTGGGGCCTCCAAGTCGGCTTCGCTCTTGGCGACGCGGTTCTTCAGCTTGCCCAGCGTATGGAACATGTGCATTACGGGAGTGTTCCATTCTCTCCGGAGTCGCCGGGCCACCAGACCGGAGAGCCAGTAGTGACTGTGGACCAAGTGATACGCGACGTCCTCGCGCCTGGCGAACTCCAGCAGATTGTCTGTGAACTCGTCTATGTGATTATGCACCAGGTTCTTATCATAGGGAGCTTCCGGGCCAGCTTTGAGATGAATCACCCGCGCGTTGGGACCTAGGTCGACGATGCGGGGGGCATCCGGGTCCTGAGACCGCGTGAAGACATCCACTATGAAGCCTCGACGGCCCAGTTCGCGGCTAAGATCTCTGACGTACACGTTCATGCCGCCCGTTTCCTTGCCGCCCAGTGCTGCCTTGGGGCAGGTGTGGACGCTCAGCATGGCCAATCTATACATGGGTGCTCCACCGCTTGGTCAGTCTCAGGTTGTGGATCTCGGTGCGTACACCCCCGAACCGGTACTTGTATTCCTCCTCTCCTCGTAGAAAATCGAAGACCTTGAGTCCGCGCTCGATGGCATCCCGGATGCAGTGGGCCAGGAGGACGATACCAGTGCTGAGCGAGGGGTAGAGATCGGGATCGTAGCCGGAGTTGTACACAAGAAACGTGTTGCTGAATTCGAAACAGAACATGGAGGCGGCTTTGACATCGTTGATGATGAGAGAAGCAAGCCTAAGCCATCCGCGATCAAAGGCCACGCCAGCTATCTCGCGGAAGAAGCCCCGCATTCTCTCGTCCATGAAGGCCTTCTTGTGGGCACCGCTCTTGCGGTGCAGCATGACGAAGTCCTCCACCTCCTCGTCCAGCGAGACTGAGTCGTCCACATAGTACCAGCGCACAGCTGCCTCGCGACTGGCCTTGCTGACCTTGCGGCGAACCTCGTGACGCTGCTTCTTGCTTAGCAGCGCCAGGTAGCCGTCCCAGCTCGACGGCAGGTCGATTACCGGACATACCTCCTCGACCACCGACGCGACCTCGACGTCGCCACTCGCTCTGCCGAGCCCCGGCAGAATCCTGAGGGTTGGGGAGAGGGCAGGTATGTTGTGCAGGTCGAGGACGTCCCAGGCACTACCATATTCGCTGGAAAGGAAGTCCCAGAGTGCTCTGTACACGGCCGCTTCTCGTTCGTCCGCTACCATGATCACATCCAGGTAGTCAGATAGCTCAGTTCCGCCCACGAGCTGTAATGCCCCCCGACCTTCGCTGTTTGACCTAGTATGGAGCGGGGCCACCCCCACCAACTCCGCCCCGTCCCAGATAGCCAGAATGCACAGCCGTGACTCCTCGCCGTACCAATTCCACCAGGTTCGCTGCCATTCCCAGGTCAGGAATATGGTGTTGGTGCCACTGCGCTGGAGCAGCCCATTCCATTCCCGCTGGAGTTCCGGGAATACACTGGCATCTTCGTGGACTTCGACCCTCAGTTCTTCGTTCACGTCGCATCTCCATTATAACGAATTGCCTGCCACGGTGCCAGGATGGTTGACTCCGTGCCTCGCCTTGCGCACGTTTCTGGATTGTGCTACAATACTGACGCGTCTCCTATTGTGCTTGTGATGCTACGGTCAACGTTTTGAGCCAATACCTCGATAAAGGGAGCCGATCTCTGGAGATGCTGCTCGAGAGGGCGCAACCTCTGGGTAGGCACCCACCTGCTACGGCAGGTTCAAAACAATGACGGCACACGGCAAGATGGGGGACGCAGGTACAGCCAACAGGCGGATCAGGTCTGTTGGCTTTATCATTTAGGGCGCGTGTCATGTGGCGAGGTTTTTCCTCTTTGGGTCGGAACTGTGCTAGAATCGTGTACACGCGCTGAGGGAGAGCCATGGGTCTTGTCCACAGATTCATTGGGACCAGTACCGACTTCCAGTGGGAAGGCATTGGCCAGCAAGCGTACGAATCCTCTGAAGTGCGCGGCGTCAGCGTCCGCTGGCTGATAGGTCCAGCCGAAGGAGCACCCAACTTCGCGGTCCGATACTTCGAGATCGCACCAGGTGAGTGCACCTCCCTGGACAGGCATGAGCAC